>DAIOWL010000505.1:0-5524 GCA_036758545.1 Streptosporangiaceae bacterium
GTGACGTGCCGGTGAGCCCAGAACCCGCCGACGTTGTTGACCAGCACGTCCAGCCGCGGGTAGGTGTCCAGTACCTGAGCGGCCAGACGGCGCACCCCGGCTTGAACCGACATGTCCGCGGCAAAGGCATCCACCGCTGGGCTACCCGGCGCGGCGCGGATGCTTGCAGCGGCCGCCTCGGCGCGGGCCGGATCACGGCCGGTGATGCCGACCCGGGCGCCCAGCGCGGCGAGCCCGATGGCGGTGGCCTTGCCTATGCCGCCGGTACCTCCGGTGACCAGAACGGACTTCCCGGCCATGAGAGGGGCGTGAGCCATGGTTCAGTTCTACCCCGGCGGCCGCCCGAAGGCAGTCACCAGCCCCGCCCGGGCGGCCGCTTGTCATCGGACATGCCAGATCGTAGGACCCTCAGCTTGCCCGATCGGCCCCAGCGGAGATGAGCGCGCCGTCCATGGTGCTATGCGCGGCGGCGCCGTACTTTCATCGCGATCGGTTGACGTGCAGATGGATCGATATGCGCTGACTGCGGGAGCCCTCGACCGGCCTGCCGGAACTCCGCGTACGGTGTAATCACGTGACCAGATGGTCTCCAGCGACTTGCTGGCACGACGCGTGAGCCTCCTGAGGGGCGGTGGTCATGGCAGGCCCGCTGCTCGAGACCAAGCTCCACGTCCCGAGGTGGCGACGCAGCCTGGTGGCGCGTCCGAGGCTGAGCGAGCGCCTGAGCCGCGGGGCGGAGTCGGCGCTGACCCTGGTGTCGGCTCCGGCTGGGTTCGGCAAGACGACGCTGCTGGCAGAGTGGGTGGCTGCCGCTGCGGCCGGCGGACGGTCCGTGGCGTGGCTTTCGCTTGACCAGCGCGACAACGATCCCGCGTTGTTCTGGGCGTACCTTGTCGCCGCGCTGAATACGGTGCCCGGGGTCGGTGCAGGTGCGCTTTCGGTCCTGCAACCGCCCCAGCCGCCGAACGAGGCGAGCCTTGTCGCTCTGCTCAACGACCTCGACGCCATCTCGGACGATGTCGTGCTGGTGCTCGACGACTACCACGTCATCGACGCGCGCGACGTGCAGGACGGGATGGCCTTCCTGCTGGAACACCTGCCCCCGCAGATACACCTGGTGATCGCCAGCCGCACCGACCCGCCGTTGCCGCTGGCCCGGTTGCGCGGGCGCGGCGAGCTCGCCGAGATTCGCGCCGCCGATCTGCGCTTCACGCCCGGCGAGGCTGCGGCGTACCTCAACGAGGTGATGGGCCTGGTGCTGACGGCAGCCGATGTCGCGGCGCTGGAGGGGCGCACCGAAGGGTGGATCGCCGCGCTGCAGCTGGCGGCGCTCTCGATGCAGGGGCGAGAGGACACCGCCGCGTTCATCGACGGCTTCGCCGGGGATGACCGGTACATCGTCGACTTCCTGGCCGAGGAGGTCTTGCAGCGCCAGCCCGGGCATGTCCAGCATTTCCTGCTGCAGACCTCCATCCTGGACCGGCTGAGCGGCCCGCTGTGCGATGCCGTGACCGGCCAGGACGGCGGTAAGGCCAAGCTGGCGACGCTGGAGCGGGGGAACCTGTTCCTGGTCCCGCTTGATGACCGCCGCCGGTGGTATCGCTATCACCAGCTCTTCGCCGATGTCCTGCATGCGCGCCTGCTGGACGAGCAGCCCGAGGAGGTTCCTGGGCTGCACCGGCGGGCGAGCGGGTGGCTCGAGCAGAACGGCGAGCCGTCCGAGGCGATCCGTCACGCGCTGGCCGCCGGGGATTTCGGGCGAGCAGCGGACCTGGTCGAGCTGGCGATTCCGGCCATGCTCCGGAGCAGGCAGGAGGCCGCGGTGCTTGGCTGGCTGGAGCTGCTGCCTGACGAGGTGGTCCGGGTCAGGCCCGTGCTCAGCGTCGGGTATGCCGGGGCGCTGCTGGCTGGCGGCGAGTTCGAGGGCGTTGAGGCCCGGTTGCGGGACGCCGAGGGCTGGCTGGACGGGGCGACCGGTATCCGTCAGGGATCCCCTGCCCCAGCGGCGGAGATGGTCGTCGTCGACGACGCGGAATTTCGCCGCCTCCCGGCGGAGATCGAGCTGTACCGTGCCGCCCAGGCCCTGGTCCGGGGCGATGGGCCCGGCACCGTGCGGCACGCCCGGCGGGCGCTCGAACTTTCGCCTGCTGATGACCACCTCGGCCGTGCTTCGGCAGCGGCACTTATGGGGCTCGCGTCCTGGGCGAGCGGGAACCTCGAGGCCGGGCACTCCGGGTACGCCGAGTGCATGGCGGGACTGCGGCGGGCCGGGCACATCGCCGATACCTTCGGGTGCGCGATCGCGCTGGCGGATATACGGCGTACGCAAGGCCGTCTCGGCGAGGCCATGCGCACCTACGAGCAGGCCTTGCAGCGTGCGACCCAGCAGGGCGGGCCAGTCCTGCGGGGAACGGCAGACATGTACGTAGGGATGAGCGAGCTCCACCGCGAGCGCGACGACTCGCCCGCCGCCACGCAGCAGCTGCTGCGCAGCCAGGAGCTGGGCGAGCACATGGGGCTGCCGCAGAACCGGTATCGCTGGCGGGTCGCGATGGCACGGATACGGGAGGCTGAAGGAGATCTGGGCGGCGCACTCGACCTGCTCAGCGAGGCGGAGCGCCTGTATGTGGGGGATTTCTTCCCCAACGTCCGGCCGGTCCCGGCGTTGAGGGCACGGGTGCGGGTCGCGCAGGGCGAGCTGGGTGAAGCGCTCGGCTGGGCGCGTGAGCGAGGTCTGTCGGTTACGGACGACCTCAGCTACCTGCGCGAGTTCGAGCACATCACCCTGGCCAGGGTGCTCCTGGCCCAGTACACGGCAAAGCGTGCAGAGCGCTCCATTCAGGAGGCGACCCGGCTCCTGGAGCGCCTCCTGCGAGCGGCCGAAGAAGGGCAGAGGACGGGCAGCGTCATCGAGATCCTGGTGCTGCAGGCGCTGGCCCACCAGGCGCGAGACGACATCCCCGCTGCGCTCGCATCACTGCGACGCGCGGTGACGCTGGCTGAGCCGGAGGGCTACGTCCGGATCTTCGCCGATGAGGGCCCGCCTATAGCCTCCCTGCTCAGAGCGGCCGCGAAGCAGGGGATCGCCCGGGACTATGTCCGCCGGCTCCTGGCCGCCGTTAACAAGGCCGAGGACAGCACGCCCGCCAGCCAGGGCTTGATCGAGCCGCTGAGCGAACGCGAGCTGGACGTGCTTCGGCTGCTCGGAACCGACCTGGGCGGCCCGGACATCGCCCGCGAGCTCGTCGTGTCGCTGAACACCGTGCGGACTCACACCAGGAACATCTACGCCAAGCTCGGTGTGAACAACCGCCGGGCAGCGGTCCGCCGCGCCAGGGAACTTGACCTGTCGCGCACCGGCAACCGCTGACCGGGCGCGTCGCCGTCCGCGACCCGCAGGGTACTCAACGGACACGCTTCACGGGCAGGATGGTGACGGCTCCGATGATGGCGCAGACCCCGGCCACCCCGTACAGCACGCCGTAGCTGCCGCCGCCGATCGCCAGGATGGCCGGCGCGATCCCCGGCGCGATGGAGAACGGAAGAGCGCCGGCCATGTTGAACACGCCGAGATCCTTGGCGGCGTTGTCCTTATCCGGCAGCACGTCGACAACGAGCGCGAGGTCGACGGCCACGTATATGCCGAAGCCGAGTCCGCCGATGGCCATGCCGACGAGAAAACCGTTGAAGTTGCTGGCAACAGCGATCACGAACATCGCCACGCCGTACACGACCGACGCGGTGAGCACGAAGATTTTCCTCCGGCCCGTTCGGTCTGAAAGTTTCCCGCCGATGAGGGAAGCAGCGACGACGACGACGGACTGGACGAGGGTGCCAAGGAATATCTGCTGCGGTACCTCGGCCTTGGCGCTGCCGATCTTTTCCAGCAGGTAGTACGCCTGGTAGGTAGCCAGGAAGGCATAGGCCAGAACAAACATGAAGCGGCTGACAAAAGCCCAGGCGAAGTCGGGGTTTCTTCGCGGATTGACGTAAAATGTGCTGGCGAATTCCCGCAGTGACCAGGTTGGCTTGTCTGCCTTGGCCAGGCGGCGATCCTTCAGCGTGACCGTGAAGAGCAGGATGAAAAACCCGCCGATCGCGCACGGCGCCAGGAACATGGCGAGCTGGTTGCCGGTGAACAGCTTGACCAGGAAGGTGCCGCTCACCGACGCGATAGGCGTACAGACACCCAGGACACCGGCGACCAGGCCGCGTTGAGTGGCCGGGACCTGGTCGGGCAGCACCGCCACCATAGCGGCGAGCAGTGCGTTGAAGAGCAGCTGGGCGAGGCACCATCCGACGAGGACCACCGCGATGCTGGGTGCCAGCGCGACCACGAGGATACCGAGGGACCCTCCCACCAGGCCGATGACCATCCAGGGCCGCCGCATGCCCAGCTGCGAGGAGGTGCGGTCGCTCATCTTGCCGAAGAACGGATTGCCGAACATGGCCAGCAGGGCGCCGATCCCGGCGACCAGCGCCAGGCTGTCCGGTGCCCGGTCGATCCCCACCAGCGAGTTGACCTTCAATGCCAAGGTGACCAGCAGGGGCGCGATGAACAGCAGGGAGGTGCTGATGTACGCCAGCGTGTACAGCGAGATGAAACCCCATCCGACCCGGTGCGCCGCGGGCGACTCAGGCTCCAGCGCAGCCTCGGCTGCGGTTCGGTACTTCAATCCGTCCAGCCCGGCGGTAGGCGGCAGCCGCGGGCGGCCGCCGGGAGGACTATCCCCAGGCCCGGAAACGTCGGGCATTGCGCCCTCCTTAGGCGGCATGGAGCCAGGCGACTAACGCACCGCCCCTGCCTCCGGCGATGGCCGGCCCAAGAGCCGGGCGAACGGCCAGATCACCACATCAATCACCACACGTGGTGATGCGTCCTCATCACATTCCCTTCTACCTTTCGATCAACCAGCGAACGTCCGAACGCCGGCTGAGTCCATCCAGCCAGGCAACAGCTGAAGGGAGGGCAAATGAGCGACATATCGACCGGCCCTCATCACAGCCCGGGGCGGTACGAAATCCGCCTCAAAGGGCACCTCGATTCCCGGTGGGCCGCCTGGTTTGACGGACTGAGCCTCACCAACTCCAGCGACGGCACCACCATCATCTGCGGCCCGGTAGCCGACCAGTCCGCGCTGCATGGCTTGCTCCAGAAAGTCCGCGACTTGGGCCTGCCGCTGGTCTCGGTCACTCAGGTCGAACCCGGCCAGCCCGATGCGCCCGCCAGCGGGCCCCGGTAACTCATCAATCCACCGAAGGAGACCGATATGACGACCACCATGCACGCCACAGCAGCCAAACCAGCCGGAATGACCTCGCTGAGAAAGACCGCGCTGGTCGCGGGCATCTTCTACCTGATCACCTTCATCTCGATCCCCACCCTCGCCCTCTACGGCCCGGTGAAGAACCACCGGGACTGGATCCTCAGCTCCGGCACCCACACGGGCGTGCTCGTGGGCTGCCTCCTGGAGGTGATCGTCGCGCTGGCCGGCATCGGCACCGCCGTCACGCTGTACCCGGT
>DAIOWL010000506.1:0-5490 GCA_036758545.1 Streptosporangiaceae bacterium
CTTCAAGATCATGCCGCGCCGCCTGCTGGCGTCACTCACCGAGATGGCCATGAAGAGGGAGGACTCCAAGGCCGCCCCGGACGCCATCACGATGCGCAAGCTGGCGCCTACCATCCATCACGAAGGCGTGCTCATCGCCGAGATGGCCGGCTCGGTCGACGCATTCCGGACGGTCACCGCCGACGTCCTCATCCTGGGCGGGAGCAGGGGGCTGCCCTTCCTCGAGCCGGCCCGCGACGCGCTGGCCCGGACGCTCCCAAACCGCCGGCGCGTGGAGTTCCCCGGCCTGGACCACGGCGCCTCCAGCGATCCCAGCACCACCAATCCGGGCGGCAAGCCCGAGATTGTCGCCCAGGTCGCCCGCGAGGTGCGCACCTTCTTCGCCACCCTCGACACCCGTCAGGAGGCGCGGTGAGGTCCGCGGCAAAAATTGAGCCGAACGGGCTCTGATCTCGCCCCGCCATAGCCTCCGAGGTCATCCTGGCCACCGCCCGGCGGCCTCGGAGGCCTCTTTACCGGTGGCTCGTCACCTGGGGACAGTGCCGATCGCGGTGAACAGCACCAGCACGAGGGTGGTGACGGCCAGGATGCCGTGCAAGAGGACGACCGACAGCGGGAAGTTCCGTTCCGGGGGGACAATAGCGTTCCTGGTGAGCGACGGACCGGGGTTGCCGACGGTCCGGTACACGCGGACCCAGCGGGCCGCCATGATCAGGCCCAGGACGGCGACGGTGCCCAGGGCGGCGACCGTGGCCCAGGCCAGCCGCTTCTGGTTGAGCAGAAGGTAGCTGATCCATAGCATCAGGCCACCGAGGCCGAGCAGGGCGTGAGCGGAAATCACCGGGACGGGCAAGCGGGTCGCGGCCGCGGTCTGGAACTCGGCGTCGTACTCGATGATCCAGATAATGAGAAGAATGAGGCCAGCCAGAACGGTGACCATCCAGGTAAACAAGGCGACGACGCTCATCTGAATCTCATCTCCAGCGCTCAGGGCCCGTACCAGGTCCTAAGCCTGTGTGTAGTCAAATGCTGGTTGAGCGGTCACGGGCAGGGTCCAACCACCGACCTTCCGCTTGAGGAGGAGAACGACATCCAGATGACCCCCCATGGCCGCAACGAGTGTAACTGACGTATTTCGCTTGGATGCGGACAATTCTGATCGTTAGGCGATAAATCTTCGCAGCTAGCGGCGACGTGGACCCGCCGTCCTGTGGCGCTGAGGCTGGCGTTAACGGTGTTGCGACAGTCGACCGGCGAAATACGGCACTTCCCACTCATCCGCCGCACCGCCAGGCGGGTTCGGCAGGACGGCCCCGCCGGTGTCAGCCTAAGGTGACAAACCGGCGCTGTCAGCTTAAGCTGACAGCATGACCTCAATGACGGAACTGGCGGTCGCCGTGGACAGCGCCGATCCCGCCACGGGCCTGGCGGCGGTCGCCGCCCTGCGCAGGCTCACCGAAGAACTGGAGGCCCTGCACGTGAGCAACGCCCGCGCCCAGGGCTGGACCTGGCAGGCGATCGCCTCCGCGCTCGGCGTGCGCCGCCAGTCCGTCCACAAGAAGCACGCCAGGCGGCTCGGATGACGATGCTCGCCACGTTCGCGCCGCCCGCCCGCCAGACCGTCATCCGGGCCGGGCTGCTGGCCAGCGAGGGCGGCACGCCCCGGCTGGGCGACGGCTACCTCCTGCTGGCGCTCGCCGAAAGCCAGCCCCTCACCAGCCCGGTGGACCTCGGCGTCACCGCCGCCATGGTCCGCGCCCAGCTCGGGACCCAGACGCCACGACGGCACGACGGTGACCTGCTGGCCACCCTCGGCATCGACCTGGACGAGGTGCGCCGCCGCGCCCTCGACGCCACGTCCGCCCGGCTTGACGATCCGGCCCGGTGGCGGCTCCGCCGCTCCCGCGTCCGCCCGCTGCGCGTCACCCTCACCGGCCCGGCCGCCGAGATCACGCTCAACGAAGGCGGCCGGAAGGCCATCGAGGTGGCCCGGTGGGCCAGCCGCCGCGGCCACCGGACCCAGATCGCCCGCGAGGACCTGCTCTGGGGCCTGCTCGCCGACGCGTCCAGTGAATCGGTCCGGATTCTCCGCCGCGGCCGGGTCGACCTCGGCTGCCTGTGGGCCGACCTGCGCCGCTGGCACCAATCAGCCTGAAGCGCCCAGAGGCGTACGCTTGTCTTTGTGCGGCGGTACATAGCTCTGATATTGCTGACAATCGTCACGGCGGCAGGCTGCACCTCCGCTCACGCGCAAAATCCCGCACACCCGGCCGCCAGGAACTGCTCGTCTTCGATATCCCCGCGCCAGCTCCCTACCTGGGCGCGGGCCGGATTCCAGCCGCCGACACAGCTCATCCCGTACGTCATGAGTGACCGCGGGGATATCGTCGCCATTCTCTGGGCCGATCACAATCCGCTGCACGCACCACCGCTGCCGAACGTGAGCAACAAGATCCTCTGGGTCTCCCGGGTAAATCAGGGGGCATTTACCCCGCTCCGTATCCGGGCCACCCTCGAGGGCGCAAACCAGACCGTGACCAGGCAAGTCGCCGGCGGTCCCGGCCCGTCGATCATCGACCTCCCCGCCGCCGGATGCTGGTCTGTCAACCTGAGCTGGTCTGGCCATCACGATCACCTCGCCTTGCGCTACTCCGCCAGCTAGCTACCACAGCTTGTCGATCTCGCCCGGGTAGAGACCGATGCGGGCGCCGAGAAACAAGCCGTGCTCCCGCCTGGCCGCGGCCGAGAAGAAGTCGCCCATGGTGACCTTGTCGAAGCCCGGCTGATCGCTGGGGAACGGCGCGCCCGGCGTTCCCCCGACGAGCACCGTGCCCGTCAGAACCTGCCAGCCCGCGCTCTGGTAGAACGTCTGCAGCGGCCGATCGCAGGTGAACATCCCGAGGTCTAGGCCCGGGGTGAGCATCATCTGGTCCCGGGCCGCCGTCACCAGGCCCGTTCCGTATCCATGACCCCGGATCTCCCGGGCGGTCACCACCGTGCTCAGCCCGGCCGCGCCCCAGCGGCGGCCGGCGTGGACGATGTCCTTGAACAAGATGTCCAGTGCCGCCAGCACCACCCCGTCGTCCACCAGCAGCATCGACAACGGCCGGAGCGCAGGATCATGCCCGGGCGCCGCGCCCGGCCATGCCTGCCGCTGCAACGTCAGCACCTGCGCGCGCAGCCCGCCCGGGGTAGCGGTCTCGGGGAACGACACGATCTCCACCAGCCCGATTCTCGTCCGTTCCCCCCGGGGTAGACGTCCGGGACAGGCGGCGCATCAGCGCCTCTTTCGGTAATGTCGGACAAACCGACCACGGACATGCCGGGAACGAAGGGCGCTGAGCGGCCATGATCGGATCGAGGGCCACCGCCGCGTCCGTTTGCCGCGCCGTGCTGCCGCCGCAGGGAGCCGACGTGTTCCGGTTACAAAACAGGGCCGTGGGCCGGCATCGTAAGGTTAAGCTAGGCGACTGGCGGCAGCCGTGGCTGCGGGTCGCAGGAGCAGTCCTGCTCGTCGTGTCCGCCTCCATTCACCTGGACCTGTACCTGACCGGATACCGGTCGATCCCCACCATCGGCTGGCTGTTCCTGGTGCAGTTCGTGGTCGCGTTCATCCTCGCCATCGGCGCACTGGTCACGCACAGCAGGCTGGTCGCCGTCGCGGGCGCCGCCTTCGCGCTGTCCACCCTGGGCTGCTATCTGCTGGCGATCTGGATCGGGCTGTTCGGATACAAGGAGATCCGAACGAGGGCGGGGATCGCCGCTGGCCTTATCGAGGTGGCCGCCTTCGCGACGCTGGCGCTGGCGGTGGCGATCGCCGACGCGCGGCCGGCTGCGGCGCCGACCCAGCCGCGACCCAGGGTGCTGGCCGGGATGCGGGCCGCGGTCTCGCTGGTGGTCGGCGCGGTCGGCGCGGTCTCGGTCGCCGCCCTGGTCTTGTTCGGCATCGCGCTGGCCGGCGCGGGCGGGGGAGGCGAGCCCGCGAGCGCCGAGGGTGTCCACGTCACCCTCAAGACCGCCACGATCGGCGGTGTTACCGTCCTGACCAGCGAAAAGGGCCGCACGCTGTACTGGTTCGCGCCCGACAGCCCGGCCGCGTCCAGGTGCACCGGGTCCTGTGCCGCCTACTGGCCGCCCGTCATCGGCACCCCCACGGCCGGCCCAGGCGTGACAACCAGCAAGCTCGGCACGATCAAGCGGCCCGGCGGCACCACGCAGGCGACCTACGCCGGCCATCCGCTGTACACCTACGTCGGCGACGAAGCGCCGGGCCAGGCCCGCGGCAACAAGATTGACCTCAACGGCGGCTACTGGTACGAAGTCCGCGCCTAGCGCCATCTCCGGCATAACGCGCAAATTGCCCGAGGGAAAGGCCGCTTTCCGGGGAAAGGGCATGAGCAATACCGGTTCCGGATAACAACTCGTACCGAGCATGAGCGCGCACACCGTACTCTTGTCTGGTCTTGCCCGATACCTATCGGGCTGGCACGAAAACACCAATAGTGGGGGGTAGTAATGCGCAGGCTGCTGGTTCTCGGAATAGTCCTGTTCGGCGTGGTCCTCATCGTGGCGACGCCGGCTCAGGCGGCCGCCCGGATGCAGATCGGCGAAATCTGGTATAACTCGCCCGGATCGGACAGGGGCGGCAATGCGAGCCTGAATCACGAGTGGGTACAGCTGCACAACACCTCGGGTTCCTGGATCACCATGACCGGGTGGACGCTGCGCGACCCGAAGCATCACGTGTATACGTTCGGCACGTACAAGATCAAGCCGCACGGCTACGTGAAGATCCACACCGGCAAGGGCACGAACACCCAGACCGACCGCTACTGGGGCAAGGCCTGGTACGTGTGGAACAACACGGGCGACACCGCCACCCTCAGGGACAACCGCGGCCGCCTGCTCGACCGGTGCACGTTCAAGGGCAAGAGCCAGGGCTACGTGTTCTGCTGAGACGCCACGGCGGCCCGCGCGCACAGCGCGATCCGGGCGGAGCTGACCGCTATCGCCAGCGCGGTCAGCCCGCTCGCCCGCCCGGCGACCAGCAGCGTGCCGACGATCAGCGACGCGTCCAGCGCCGCGAACCCGGCGCATCCCGCGATCCCGGAGTAGACGGCAATCCGGTACCGGCGGCCCAGCGCCGCCACGAAAAGCAACCCGATGCAGGTGACCAGCACAAGGCCCAGCGCCACCCGGGCCGGCTCAGGCCCGGGCCAGACCCGGCTGGTCACCAGCGCCGCCACCCAGCAGCCGCCCACCACCGGCCCCAGCCCGAGGAGCCGGCGGGCGGCCTGCCGGGCCGGGTTCACCCGGGCGAAGCCGGCCAGGATCTCTTCCGCCGAGCCGAACTCCTCCACCGCCGCCTCGGCCGCCGCGTCAGCAGGAAGGCCCCGGGTTCGGTAGGACCGGTACGTCTCGGTCAGCCCGTCGGTCAGCTCCTCGACGATCGGGCCCGGCAGCTGAGCCGCCAGGACCTGCAGGTAGCCG
>DAIOWL010000507.1:0-5489 GCA_036758545.1 Streptosporangiaceae bacterium
CCACCGCGGTCGAGGCGGTGCGGCCCGGCGGCCTCGACCTGGCCGGCGGCGGCCGGGTCGAGGCGGACGAGGTGGTCACCGCGGTCGGGGTGCGTCCGGCCATCGGCTGGCTGGAGGGCTCCGGCCTGCGAATGGAGAACGGCGTGGCCGTCGACGCCGGCCTGCGCACCTCCCGGCCCCAGGTCTTCGCGGCGGGGGACTGCGCTTCGTTCGAGTCCCGCCGGTTCGGCCGCCGGCTGCGGGTGGAGCACTGGGACGTGGCCCTCCACCAGCCCGAGGTGATCGCGGCCAACGTGCTCGGCGGGGACGAGGTCTACGACCCGGTGCCGTACTTCTGGTCCGAGCAGTTCGGCCGGATGGTGCAGTACGTCGGCCACCACGGCGGCGCGGAGAGCCTGCTGTGGCGCGGAGACCCGGCCGAACCCACCTGGTCGGCGTGCTGGCTGGCGGCGGGCCGCCTGATCGCCATCTTGACCGTCGACCGCCCCCGCGACATGCTCCAGGGTCGGCGTCTCATCGCCTCAGCCGCCCCGGTAGATGCCTCCCGCCTCGCCGACCCCGCTATCCCCGTCAAGGAGACCGTCCTCGCCTAAGGCCAGGGACGCAGGCCGGGAAATTGCAATCGATAGCCGTTCATTCCTCGTTAGCGAGGGGTGTTTGGAAGAACCCCCGGCGTGGGACATTGGTTGCGTGGCACAGATCGACCCCGCGACCGACGCTCTCGTCGGCGAATGGCTGTCACTCCCCGACGTGGCCGACCGGCTCGGCATCCCGCCAGGGCGAGTGAAGCAGCTGCTGCGCGACCGCAAACTCCTCGCCGTGACCCGTCCCGAAGGGGCGGCCGCGGTACCGGCCGCCTTCCTGGACGGCTCCCAGATCGTCAAGGGCCTGTGCGGGACGCTGACCTTGCTCTTCGACTGCGGCTTCGACGACCTGGAGGCGATGCGCTGGCTGTTCACGGCCGACGACTCGCTGCCCGGCACGCCGATCGACGCGATCGTCAAGCACCGCGGCACCGAGGTCAACCGGCGCGCGCAGGCGCTCGCGCTCTAACCAGAGCGGCTAGGCTGACGGCATGCCGCCGAGCCCGCCACGACCGTACCGGACCGCGCGACCAGGGCCTGGGCGGGCCGCGGGCCCGCCGCACTCTCCGCTGATCCGCGACCTGCTCGCGTCCGGCGGCCAGGCGTTCTCGTTCGAGTTCATGCCGCCCAAGACCGAGGCCGAGGAAGCCCAGCTCTGGCGGGCGATCCGGCAGCTCGAGCCGCTGCGGCCCACCTTCGTCTCGGTGACCTACGGAGCCGGCGGGTCGACCAGGGACCGGACGGTCCGGGTCACCGGCCGGATCGCCGAGGAGACCACGCTGACCCCGGTCGGCCACTTCACCGCGGTCAACCACTCGGTGGCCGAGCTCAGGCAGGTGATCGGGTCCTATGCGGCGGTGGGGGTGCGCAACGTGCTCGCGCTGCGCGGTGACCCGCCCGGCGACCCGAACGCCGACTGGGTCCCGCACCCTGACGGGCTGAGCTACGCGGCGGAACTGGTCCGGCTGATCAGGTCGGTGGGCGATTTCTGCGTCGGCGTGGCCGCGTTCCCGGAGAAGCACCCGCGCTCGCCCGACCCTGAGACGGACGTGCGCCACTTCGTGGCCAAGTGCCGGGCCGGAGCGGACTTCGCCATCACCAACATGTTCTTCTACCCCGAGGACTACCTGCGGCTGCGGGACCGGGTCACGGCGGCCGGCTGCGACGTGCCGATCATCCCGGGCATCATGCCGATCACCAGCCTGCGGGTGATCGAGAAGGCCATCGAGCTGGGCGGCTGCCGGGTGCCCACCCAGCTGTGGGAGAGGCTGCAGGCGGTGGCGGACGACCGGGCCGCGGTGCGCGAGATCGGCGTGGACTACGCGGCCGGCATGTGCGAGCGGCTGCTCGCCGAGGGCGTGCCCGGGCTGCACTTCTACACGCTCAACTGGTCGCGCGCGACCCGCGAGATCTACCAGCGGCTCAGCCTCTACGAGCGGGCGGGGCGGGTCCGGAGCGGGAGTTCGGCGCCCATCACGGCGTAGGGCGGTTCGCCGCCGGGGAAGAACCGGAACGCGGTCAGCAGGTCGGTGAAGCCGGTCCCGCGGTAGAGCCGCCGGGCCGGCGTGTCGGCGTCCCTGGTCGACAGCAAGGCGGTCCGTTCGGCCCGCCCGGCGGTCAGCCGCAGCAGGACCCCGGCGCCCACGCCGTGGCCTTGGTGACCCGGCACCACGTGCAGCTCCGCGACCTCGAACGAGTCGTCGAGCCAGGCCGCGGCCGCTTGGTCGCCGCTGCGGGCGGCCAGCGCCCGGCGCACCGTGTCGTGCCACCACTGGCCGGCTGCGCCGTGGAAGCCGTAGCCGAAGCCGACCGTCTCGCCGGTCCCGTCGTCCGTGACAGCCAGCGCGCGGAACCCCGGGTTTCCGGCGTGCCCGGCCATGATCGTCCGGCGGCCCGCCAGCAGCTCGGCTGCCGGCCGCATCGCCGCCGCGTACACCGCGACCAGCTGGTCGAGCCGGGCGATGAACTCGACCGGGCTCAGCTCACCGACCGTGACCGCAGCCGGGGATGATCCCGAAGATCCCGAACGGGCCTGGTTTCTCGCCCCGAACAAGTGCCAGGAGCGCCGCGTGACCATCAGCCCAGCTCGCCTATGTTCTTCACCGTGGCGGACCTGACCTGCACTTCGGCCTGGCCGAGCAGCGGATGGCTCGCGGTCAGCGTGATCGCCCCTGGCTGACCCGCCAGTGAGCGGATCCAGACCGCGCCGAGCCCGCCGTACTCGCCGAACTCGAAGGGATTGTCGCCCAGCAGCTTGGCCGGCCCGGACAGGGTCAGGGCGACCTGGCCGCTGCGGTACCTGCGCTGGTTGCCGAAGGCGTCGATGGCGCGGAACACTACCCGGGTCGCGTCGGAGCCGTCGGCGAAGATGGTCGTGTCGTCTACCGCCATGGCGAGGGCATCGCCGCCCGGTCGGGCCGACATCCGCAGCTGCACCACCGGCAGGCCGGCCACGAGACCCCGGATGAGCAGGTCCGGAGCGGGTTTCGGAAGGCGCTTGGGGAGGCGGACGAGAAAGGGCGGGTGGGCCAGGCCGCGGTACAGCGGCGAGCCCGTGGCGGGCTGCGCGCTAGCCACCCGCGTTCGGCCGATGAAGACCTCGAGCCGCTCGCAGTTGCTGGCGATCATCGCGGTCTGACCGGGTGCGGGAACCGCGCCGGCGGCTTCCCAGAAGAACACCGGGACGATGACCGGCTTTACGGCCGGGTCGCCCTGGGTCTGGTAGATGGCGGCGCCGGGCTTGGGCACCCGGAAGCCGTCCGCCACCCCGGCCCACTTGATGTCGTACGGGCCCGGGCCGAGCAGCGAGCCGTAGTCGAACCCGGCCCAGGCCAGCAGGCCGGCGTACCCGGGGTTGGACCGCGCCTGGCTCTGCGCCTGGCCGTGCATGGCGGCCTGATGGGCCAGCCAGGCCGGCGGGTCCGTCCAGGAGAAGTGCTGCGGCTTGACCGCCTCCACGCCGACCGCCTCGGAGACCAGGTAAGGGAGCCCGGGAAAGGGCGGCTTGAGCGCGACGTTCCCGGTCTTGTCCTCGGTCCCGTAGTCGTTGTAGGCGAAGACGTCCTCCTTCCAGGTGCCGGCCTCGTGGAAGGCCATCGCGCCGGAACTCGGCCGGGTGCCGTCAAGCTCCCGCGCGGTCTGCCTGGTCGTGGTCCACAGCCCGGGGAAGTTCTTGCATTCGTTCAGCCGGGTGCCCCAGATGATCACCGAGGGACGGCTCCGGTCCCTGATCACCATGTCCCTGACGTCCCGCACCACCGCATCCCGCCAGGCCGCTATCGTGCTCACATTGTGCCAGCCCGGCGCCTCCTCCCAGACCAGCAGGCCGAGTTCGTCGCACGCGTCGAGGAAGGCCGGTGACTGCGGGTAGTGCGAGCAGCGGACCATGTTGCAATTCAACTCGTTCTTGAGGATCTCGGCGTCCTTGCGCTGCGCCCGGGCGCCCATGGCCATGCCGGCGTACGGGTAGAGCTGGTGCCGGTTGAGGCCGAACAGCTGCAGCCGCTTCCCGTTCAGGAAGAAGCCGTCGGGGCGGAAGGACGCCTCGCGGAACCCGATCCGCCGGGACAGCGTGTGGCGGCCGATGCCGGGGAAATTGAGCGTGGCCCGGACCGTGTACAACCGGGGGTTGTCCGGCGACCACAGGCTGACCGGCCCGAACCCGGTCAGGCTCAGCCCGGCGGTGCTGGTCCCCGGCGAGTCGGCCGTCACCGGCATGGTCTGCGCCGCGATCTGCCGCTGCCCGTCGAGCAGCTGGACCAGCAGGGTGCCCTCGGAGGGCGTGGTCGCGGCGGAGTCGAGGGCGCACTCGATGTCGACGCGGGGCTGGGACCCCAGTACGTCGGCGGGCCGGGCGAACAGGTCGGCCAGGAACACCTGGGGGAGCACCCGCAGCCGCACGTCCCGGTAGATGCCGCCAGGCTGGAAGAAGTCCACGCTGGCCGGGCCGCGGCCGGCGCCGATCGGCGGCACCGGCAGGCAGCGCGAGTCCACCACGACCGAGAGCAGGTTGTCGGCGCCGGTGACCTTGCCGGTGAGTTCGGCCGAGAAGGGCAGGTACCCGCCCTGGTGCGTGGCGACCACATGGTCGTTGACGCTCACCGTGGCGTTCACCATGACGCCGTCGAAGTCGACGAGGATCCGGTTGCCCGGGCGGTGCGGGTCGAGCAGCCCGGCCCCGCTGAAGTGCCGCCGGTAGATCCATACCTGCTGCCAGGCGAGGTAGTTCCAGTCCTTCCAGGACAGCGGGACGACCGTATGCGGCACCGTGACCGGCGCGAAGTTGCTGTCGTCGTAGGAGCTGGTCTCCGAGCCGGACGTGTACCGCCCGCCGAACAGCCAGTTGGTGTTCATCGAGAAGGCGAGGCCGGCGGTCTGCTTGTCCGTCCGCGTGATCCCGCCGACCAGCGTGAGCAGCGGCAGCGCCGCCACCCCCGCACCGCCGATCAGGGCCGCCTGCAGCATCCTGCGCCGGGAGAGCCGGCGTCTACCCGGCGCGAGCACCGGCCCTTCCGGCGACGGCGCGAGCACTGGTCCCTCCGGCGACGGCGCGAGCACCGGTCCCTCGGGTGGCGACGCGAGCGCCGCCCCGCCCGGCCGCAGCAAGGCGCTCATCCGCCCTGCGGCCGACCCGACCCGTCCACGCCCGCCTCGGCCTCGGTCTCCGCGCCCCCGTCCGCCTCGGCCTCGGTCTCCGCGTTCCCGTCCGCGCCGGCCTCGGCCTCCGCCTCCGCCTCCGCGCCGGCCTCGGTCTCCGCCTCGGCCGGGTCGGCTGACATGCTTGCCGCGGGCTCCGCGGCCTGTTCCGGGGGCTCCTCCGTTGCCTCGGCGCCGTCTGGTTCCGGGTCCGCTGCGGTGTCGTTGAGTCCGACGGTGCCGTCTTGATCCTCCGGCGGGATCGGCACG
>DAIOWL010000508.1:0-5482 GCA_036758545.1 Streptosporangiaceae bacterium
CCGAAGGAACGGCCGCTACCTGCTGGAGACCATGTGCGTCGGCGGCGGCCAGGGCGTAGCCGCGATCTTCGAGGCCGCCTGACACCCCCCGGCTCCGGCGCTCCTCCGCCCCACCCGCATCTACAGTCACATCTGCCCATCACGCAACGCCACCTGAGTGATCACGAAGGGTCTTTAGTCCGCACGGACTAAAGATCCTTCGCGATCATGGAAGTGTGATTCGGCGTCACCATCGCGGCACTCACGCTGGTCGTCGAAGCGGCTGAGCGCTACCCGCCGATGGTGGCTGGCGGATCGAGGTCGTCCGTGGCGATCACGCGGCCGAGTAGCGCGGCCAGCTCACGGCACTGCTGAGGGGTCAGCCGGGCGGTCAGCTGCCGGTGGATGGCCTGCCGGTAGACCGGCCAGGCGCGCCGCAGCGCCTCGCGGCCAGCCGGGGTGAGGGCGGCGAAGCTCGACCGGCCGTCGGCCTGGTCGGGCTGGCGTTCGGCCAGCCCGGCGGCGGCTAGTTCGTCCACGACCCGGCTCACCCGGGTCCGGCTGAGCACCGTGCGCTGACCCAGCTCGCTCATCCGCAGCCTGCGGTCCGGCGCGGCGTTCAGTTCCAGCAGCACGTCGTACAAGGACAGCGGGACCTGGCCCGCGGCCCGCAGATCGGCCTCGACCGCGGGCACCAGCCTGCTGTGCGCCACCAGCAGCCCGCGCCACGCGTCGACCGCGGGATCGTCAGGACCTTTCGTTGCGGCGGGATCGTCAGGACCTTTCGTCACGGCGACAGCCTAGCACTTGCGTGCGTGCGCGAGCACATATATTATGTGCGTGCGCACACTCTTTTCTGACTGGAGGATCTCATGACCCAGACCGAGTACGACCCGGCCGTTACCCGGATCGCGGACGGAGCCGAGCTGCCGGCGCCCGGCCGATGGCAGATCGACCCCGGCCACACCGAACTCGCCTTCATCGGCCGTCACTTCATGCTGACCAAGGTCCGCGGCCGGTTCACCGGCCTGTCCGGGGTGATCGAGGTGGCGGAGGCGCCTGGCGACAGCACGGTCGCCGTCACCGTCGACATGACCACGGTGGAGTCCGGCAACGACGCCCGCGACGAGCACCTTCGCTCGGCGGACTTCTTCGACGTCGCGCACCATCCCACGGCCACCTTCTCGGCCCGCGCGGCTGGCTGGCAGGGCACCAGGGGAGAGCTGTCGGGGGAACTGACCCTCCGCGGCGTCGCCCGGCCGGTCACCCTGCAGGCCGAATACGTCGGCTACACCGCCGACCCCTGGGGCGGCCACCGGGCCGTCTTCACCGCCGCGGGCACCATTGACCGGGAGGACTGGGGCCTGACCTGGAACCTGCCGCTGGACGGCGGCGGGCTCGTGGTCTCGAACCAGATCCGCATCGAGATCGAGCTCGAGGCGGTGCTCCAGGCCTGAGCGCCGCGAGCACCGCCGCCGCCCGGCCGCTATGATCATCCGGTGCCTGAGCAGCTGACTGCGACTTCGATCCCGGCGCTGCTGCGCCGGGGCGCCGTGACCGTCGCGGCCGGGCGGGTGGCGCTGGGCCTGACTGCCCTGGCGTGGCCTGCGGTACCGGCCCGCCCGTGGGTCGGTGCCTCAGCCGACGACCTGGCCGCGCGGGTGTTCGGCCGCGCCCTGGGCGCGCGTGACCTCGCCCTGGGGCTGGGCGCGCTGGCGGCCCTGCAGGGGCCAGGAGCCGAGCCCGGATCGGCCGCCGCCTGGGTCGCCGCGGGTGCCCTGTCCGATGCCCTGGACGTGGCGGCCAGCGTGGCCTCGTGGCGCGACCTGCCGCGGGTGACCAGGTGGCTGGTCGCCGCGTCGGCCGGCGGCGCGGCCCTGACCGGCGCGGCCGCGGCGCTGACCTCGGCGACCTCGCGTGCGTCGTCCGGATCGGCCTAGCAGCGCCTACGCTGGATAGATGGCGGCACGATCGCGCCGGGCCCGGCTCGCGGACGTACACGAACTGGTCTTGCGCATGCCGCACGTCACGGTCTGGCCCGGATCGCGCGAAAACCCGATCTACCAGGTCGGCGGGAAGTCCTTCGTGTTCTTTCGCAACCCGCGCCCGGACGCCGTCGATCCTGTCACCGGCGAGCGCTACCCGGACGTGATCATGTTCTGGGTGCCGTCTGAGTCCGACAAGCAGGCGCTGGTCCAGGATCCTGGGTCGCCGTTCTTCACCACGCCGCACTTCGACGGCCACCCGTCGGTGCTGGTGCGGGGGAGCCGGATCGGCGAGCTCACCGTGCGGGAACTGACCGAGGTGATCGAGGACGCCTGGCTGTCGCGGGCCTCTCGCGCCAGAGCCACCGCCTGGCTCAGCACCCGGCCCGGCGGCTAGCCCGCGGCGCCTGGGGTAGCGTCCGGACAATGGAGGATGAAGACGGTTACTTCGGCGAGCGCGTCGCCGCGACGTACGACGGCTCGACCGGGGTTTTCGCACCGGGAGCGGTGGAGGCGACGGCCGGGGTGCTGGCCGAGCTGGCCCGCGGCGGGCGGGCGCTGGAGCTGGCCATCGGCACCGGCCGGATCGCGCTGCCGCTGGCCCGCCGTGGCGTAGAGGTCCACGGCATCGAGCTGTCCCAGGCCATGGTGGCCCGGCTGCGCGCCAAGCCCGGCGGCGAGGACATCCCGGTCGCCATCGGCGACATGGCCACCACCACGATGGACGGCCCCTTCACTCTGGCCTACCTGGTGTTCAACACGATCATGAACCTGACCAGCCAGGATGCCCAGGTCGCCTGCTTTCGCAACGCCGCCCGCCACCTGGAGCCCGGCGGTTGCTTCGTCATCGAGTGCCGGGTTCCCGAGCTGCGCCGGCTCCCGCCCGGGCAGAACGTGCTGCCCTGGCATGTGAGCGAGGAAAACTGGGTCGCCTATTCGTATGACCCGGCCACCCAGGCCATGAACGGGCACTACGTCGAGTTCACCGGTGGTCAGGGCGAGTACCGCACCATGCCGTTCCGGTACGTGTGGCCGTCCGAGCTCGACCTGATGGCACAGCTGGCCGGGATGCGCCTGCGTGACCGGTGGGAGGGATGGAGCCGGCAGCCCTTCACCAGCGAGAGCAGCCAGCACGTCTCGGTCTGGGAGAAACCCGGCCCGTTAGGCATACGGCACAATGGCCTGATGGATGCCGATGTCGTGGTCATCGGGGCTGGTGCGCTGGGCCTGAGCACCGCCCTGCACTGTGCGCTGGCCGGCCGGTCGGTCGTGGTGACCGAACGCCATACCGCCGGATCGCAGGCTTCCGGCCGGGCGGCGGGCCTGTTCAAGTCGGTCCAGGCGGACGAGCTGCGCACCCGGCTCGCCCGGCGCAGCATCACCCGGGCGCTCAGCTTCACCGACTGGGCGGGGGTACCGCTGCCGGTGGCCCGCTCGGGGAGCTTCCTGATCGCCAGGACGCCCCAGCACCGCGAGTACCTCGGTCAGGAACTGGCCCAGTCCCGGCGCTGGGGCGCCGACGTCTGTGAGGCGCCCCGGACCGAGCTGAGCTACTACCGGCCAGTCGGCGACGAATACACGCTGTGGTGCCCGGAAGACGTCTACATCGAAGAGCCGGCCAGCCTCATCCAGGCCTGCCTGGCGGCCTGCCAGCGGAACGGGGCCGTGGTGGCCGAGAACGAGCCGGTCATCGGGATACCGGTCACCGCGGGCCGCGCGGCCGGTGTCGAGACCGAGCGCCGGTCGATCGCCGCGCCGGTGGTCGTGGATGCGGCGGGCGGCTGGGTCCGGCAGGTGGCCGGCCTGGCCGGGGCCCGGGTACCGATCGCTCCGGTCCGCCATCAGCTGCTGATCACCGAGCCCGCGAGCGACGTCGACCCGGCCGACGCGATCGCCCGGGTGGTCGACGCCGCCATCTACCTGCGCCCGGCCCGTGGCGGGCTCATGGTCGGCGGGTTCGAGCCCGGCCCGCTGCCGGTCGACCCGGAGCAGCAGCCGGCCTCGTTCAGCACCGATGACGTGCCGCTGGATCTCAGCGTGCTGCGCAAGCTGGCTGGCCAGGTCGCGGCCGAGGCGCCGGCCGCGGACAGCACCCCGGTCGCCGAGCACCGCGGCGGGCTGTTCACCATGAGCCCGGACGGGCGCTTTGTCGTCGGCCCCGCGCCTGACCTGCCCGGCTTGTGGGTGGCCAGCGGATGCAACGGCTCGGGGTTCTCGTCCTCGCTCGCGATCGGTGAGGCCCTGGCCGCCTGGATTACCAGCGACACGCCGCCACCGGGCATGACGGCGCTGGCCCCGGACAGGTTCGGCCCGCTGACCGGCGAGGAGCTCGTCTCGCGCGGGCTCTGGCAGTACGCCCACTACTACGACCCCGCCGGCGTCCCCTCCTAGCGCCGTGCGCGTCAGGGCCAGGCCAGCTCGGCGCCGTCGTCCACGCTGCGGAACCACCAGTCGAGGCCGTACTCGTCGACGGGCTGCAGGGCGACCTCGTAATCCGCCGTGCCGCGGCTGCGGCCGGTCAGCTCGGCGCCCATCTTCCACAGCAGCCTGGTCATCGCGACGTTGTCGGCAGAGACCGTCGCGGTGAACCGGCCGATGCCTTCCTGGCGGGCCCGGTCGGACAGCCGGGTCAGAAGCGCGGTGCCCAGTCCGCGGCCCTGCCACTCGTCGGCGATGGTGACGGCGATCTCGGCGGCCCCTGGGTCGTCGGGATCCCGGATATAGCGGGCGATACCGGCGCCCCATCCGTCGGTCGGGCTGAGGGCGCCGAGCGCCTCGTGGTCGTGGTGGTCCACGTCGGTGAAATAGCGCAGCTCCGACGCGGACAGGGTGGTTTTGGTGCTGAGGAAGCGCATCCGGCGGGACCGGGCGCTCAGCCGGGCGAAGCCGTCCGCCAGCAGCGGTGCGTCGGTGCGGCGGACCTGGCGGATCAGCAC
This sequence comes from Streptosporangiaceae bacterium, assembly GCA_036758545.1. Taxonomy (GTDB): domain Bacteria; phylum Actinomycetota; class Actinomycetes; order Streptosporangiales; family Streptosporangiaceae; genus Palsa-504. The sequence continues at coordinate 4,901 of DAIOWL010000508.1, forward strand.
CGTCGACCCGTCGCGCAGCCTGGCCGGCGTTCCCTCCATCGCCGGGCGCGGCCGTGTTGCGTGGACGTAGTGATTGAACATCGGAATTCCCCCTGGTGACGACGCGCTGAGGCACGCCGCGAACACGATCTCCTGCCACTGTGCCCGGCCGCGCTGAAGCGCGGCTGGCGTGGCGCTGTAACGGCGGACCGCGTCGACGGTTGCCAGCTGACGCCGGACCGGCCACTCTGGCAGTCATGACCGTAATGGCGCCGCCAGGAATGGGCTTCATGACCGACGCGGTCGCGCACTGGGCCGCGGTACGGCCAGACGCCGAGGCGCTGACCTACGGCGAGGTCCGGTGGACGTGGGCGCAGTGGCACGACCGGATCCGGCGGGTGGCCGGCGGGCTGGCCGCGCTCGGCCTCGGGCGCGGTGACCGGGTGGCGTTCCTGGACAAGAACAACCCGGCCTGCCTGGAAGTGGCGCTGGGCGCGGGACTGCTCGGCGCGGCCAGCGCCGTGGTCAACTGGCGGCTGGCGGCCGGCGAGCTTGACTACGTGATCAACGACTCGGGGGCCAGCGTGCTGTTCGCCGGGGCCG
>DAIOWL010000509.1:0-3867 GCA_036758545.1 Streptosporangiaceae bacterium
CCGATGCGCAGGTCGATGGCTGCCGCGGGCACGCCGAGCGCCTCGGCCGCCACGACGAGCAGCGCGGTGCGCGCGCCGGTCCCGATGTCGGCCGCGGCGATCAGCACCTGGTAGCGCCCGGACTGCGACACGGTCACCCGCGCCTGCGAGGGCATCGCCCGGGCCGGGTAGGTCGAGGCCGCGACACCGGTCCCGGTCAGCCAGCGGCCCTCGCGCCGCGCGCCGGGGGCCGGGTCGCGTCCGGCCCAGCCGAACCGCGCGGCGCCCTGGAGCAGGCAGGCCGTCAGGTGGCGGCTGGAGAACCGCTGGCCGGTCTCCGGGTGCACGGCGGGCTCATTCCGCAGCCGCAGCTCCACCGGGTCGATACCGCACGCCCCGGCCAGCTCGTCCATGGCTGATTCCAGCGCGAACATACCCGGGCACTCCCCCGGCGCCCGCATCCAGGACGGCGTGGGCACGTCCAGCCGGACCACGCGGTGGGTGGTGCGCCGGTGCGGCGCGGCGTACATGTGCCGGGTCGCCACCGCCGACTGCTCGGTGAACTCCTTCAGCGTGGAGGTCTGGTCGATGACGTCGTGGCACAGCGCCGTCAGCCTGCCGTCCGGGCCGGCGCCGAGCCGCACCCGCTGGATCGACGGGGCCCGGTGGCCCGTCACCGCGAACATCTGCGCCCGGGTGACCGCGCACTTGACCGGGCGGCCCGTCACCCTCGCGGCCATGGCCGCGAGGATCACGTTGGCCCGCGGCATCCCCTTGGCGCCGAAGCCTCCGCCCACGTGCTCGGCGATCACCCGGACCTGTCCGGGATCCAGCCCGAACACGGCCGCGACCTGCCCGGCCGTGCGGGACGGGCCCTGGGTGGCGTCGTACACCGTCAGCGTGCCGTCCCGCCAGCTGGCCACGGTGGCGTGCGGCTCCATCGGGTGGTTGTGCTCGGCCGGGGTCCGGTAGGTGGCGTCCACGCGGATCGCGGCGGCGGCGAACGCGCCGTCGAAGTCCCCGGCCGCGGTGTCGGTCTCGTACCGGGGGTTGACGAAGTCCGGCTTGTACAGGCGGGGGTGGTCTGCGGTCAGCGTCACGTCGTGCGCCGCCTGGTCGTATTCGATCACGACCCGCCCGGCCGCCTCGCGCGCCACTTCCGCGGACTCGGCCACGACCGCGGCGACGAACTGCCCGCGGTAGGCGACCGCCCTGCCCTGGAACAGGGCCAGCTCAGGGTCATCTGTGCCGGGCAGCCGCGGCGCGTTGTCCGCAGTGATGACGGCGAGTACACCCGGCACGGCCATGGCCCCGGTCGTGTCGACCGAGCGGATCGTCCCCCGGGCGATAGCCGACGGCACGGCCCACGCGTAGGCGGCCCCGTCCACCGGGTACTCGAAGGCGTACCTGGCCCGGCCCGTAACCTTGTCCGGCCCGTCCACCCGCCCCGTCACGAGGCGCCCCCGGCCCCTGCTAGCTCACCCAGGATCCTGACGATGACGTTGCGGGCCAGGGTGACCTTGAACGCGTTGTCCGGCAGCGGTGCCGCCGCGGCCAGTTCGGCGTCGGCGGCCCGGCCGAACCACTGCGCCGTGGCCGGCCGCCCGGCCAGTACCCGCTCGGCGGTCCGGGCGCGCCACGGCACCGGCGCCACCGCGCCGATAGCGAGCCGCACGTCCCTGACCCTGTCGCCGTCCACGTCGAGCGCGGCCGCGACCGACACCACGGCGAACGCGTACGAGGCCCGGTCCCGCACCTTCCGGTACGCCGAGTTCCGCGCGCAGCCCAGCGGCGGGATCTCCACGGCGGTGATCAGGTCGCCGCGCTGCAGCGTGGTCTCCCGGTCCGGCTCGTCCCCGGGCAGCCGGTACAGGCCGGCGAGCGGGATCACCCGCGGGCCGGCGGCCCCCTCGACATGCACGACCGCGTCCAGCGCCGCCAGCGCCACCGCCATGTCCGAGGGATGGGTGGCCACGCAGTGCGGCGACCCGCCCAGGATGGCCAGGTTGCGGTGGTCGCCGGCCCGCGCCGGGCAGCCCGAGCCGGGGTCCCGCTTGTTGCACGGCTTGGTCACGTCCTGGAAGTACAGGCAGCGGGTGCGCTGCAGCAGGTTGCCGCCGACCGTGGCCATGTTCCGCAGCTGGCCGGACGCCCCGGCCAGCACCGCCCGGGCCAGCACCGGGTACCCGGCGCGCACCCGCGGGTCGGCGGCCAGGTCGCTGTTGCGGACCCCGGCGCCGATCCGCAGCCCCCCGGCGGCCGTCGGCTCGATCTGGTCCGGCAGCAGCCCGGTCACGTCGACGAGCAGGTCCGGAGCTGCGACGCCGAGCTTCATCAGGTCGACCAGGTTGGTCCCGCCGGCCAGGAAGGTGGCACCGGGCCGCCCGGTCACGGCGGCGATCGCCGCGGCCGGATCGCCCGGCGTCAGGTAGCCGAACGGCCTCATGGGAGCTCCCGTGCCACGTCCGCGATCGCGGCGAGGATGTTGACGTAGGCACCGCACCGGCACAGGTTTCCGCTCATCCGCTCCCGGATCTCGGCCGCGTCCAGCGTGACCGGACCGGTCTTCGCGGTCCCGGGGATCAGGCTGGCGCTGGCCGCGCTCGGCCAGCCCGCCGCGGCCTCACCGAGCATGGCCGTCGCCGAGCAGATCTGCCCGGGCGTGCAGTACCCGCACTGCAGCGCATCGTGCTCGACGAACGCGGCCTGCAGCGGGTGGAGCTCGCCGTCCGGGGCGGCCAGGCCCTCGATGGTGGTGATCTCGGCTTCCCGCGCCATCACCGCCAGCAGCAGGCAGCTGTTTACCCGCCGGCCATCGATCAGCACCGTGCAGGCCCCGCACTGGCCGTGGTCGCAGCCCTTCTTGGTCCCGGTCAGCCCGAGGTGCTCGCGCAGCGCGTCGAGCAGGGTGGTCCTGTGGTCCAGGCGGAGCCGGTGCGCGGTCCCGTTGACCACGAGCGTCAGCTCGCCGGAGGTCTCGTCCGCTGTCGTCACGATGGCCAGCATGCCACGCTCGGGAACTAGTATTCTGATCACGTTTTTACTAGTAATGTCAGTACCATGGTCTCGGAGAACACCCGCCTGGGCCCGCAATCACGCTCACGCAGCGAGCTCGCCGACCTGCTCAGGTCGCGCCGCGACCGGCTGACCCCGGCCGACGTGGGCCTGCCCGCGGGCACCCGCCGCCGGACCGCCGGGCTGCGCCGCGAAGAGGTGGCCCAGCTGGCCGGCGTGTCGACCACCTACTACACCTTCCTGGAGCAGGGCCGCGATGTCCGGCCCTCCCGGCAGGTGGTGAACGCCCTGGCCAGCGCGCTGCGGCTGAGCTCGGCCGAGCGCGCGTACCTGTTCCAGCTGGCCGGGATCACGCTGGCGGCCGAGGACCGGGCACAGGCCGAGACGGTGGATCCGGTGGTCAGCGCGCTGGTCGGCCGGCTCGATCCCTTCCCGGCGTACCTGAAGGGCAGGCGGTGGGACGTGCTGGCGGCGAACCGGACCGCCCGGGCGCTGTTGACCGACTGGTCGGCCCGCGAGAGCGGCGACCGCAACCTGGTCTGGTGGATGTTCACCGACCCCGAGGCGCGGAAGGTCTACGTGCACTGGGAGGAGGAAGCGTCCGGCATGCTCGGGCGGTTCCGCGCCGCGGCCGGCCGCAGGCCGGACGATCCGGACTTTACCGACCTGATCGAGCGGCTGCACCAGGCCAGCCCGGAGGTGCGTAGCTGGTGGCCGCGGTACGACGTGGCCGCGATCGGCGGCGGGACCAAGCACATGCACCACCCGGCCCTGGGCGACGTGGCCTTCCAGCACACCGTGCTGCAGGTCGCTGACAACCCGGAGCAGACGCTGGTCTACTTCACCACCGACGAGGTCCCGGCGGCCAAGCTC
>DAIOWL010000509.1:3967-5472 GCA_036758545.1 Streptosporangiaceae bacterium
CGTGATGTAATCGGCGGATGCTCGAGACGGCTGAAGAACTCGGTAACCTGCAGCGACTTCTAGACCACAGCATGGCGGGCGCGGGTGAGCACCTGCGCGGCATCATCACCGGCGAGCGCCGGCTGTCCGCCGCGGACCTGGCCGGGCGGCTGCAGGGGATGCGGCTGCTCACCGCGGCCACGGTGACCGCCGACGGGCGGCCGCTGGCCGGGCCGGTGGACGGTTATTTCCTGCACGGGACGTTCTGGTTCAGCTCCGGCCGGAACTCGGTGCGCATGCGCCACCTGGCCGCCCGGCCCGCGGTCAGCGCCACCCACCTGCCCGGGGAGGAGCTGGCCGTGACCGTGCACGGCCGGGCCGAGCTCCTCGACCTGCGCGATCCGGCCGCCGCCGAGCTGCGCCAGGCCATGCTGGACTGGTACGTGCCCAGGCAGGGACCGGAGTTCGAGAGCTGGCTGAACGCGCTGGACGCGGTGGCGGCCCGGATCGAGCCCGCGAAGATGTTCACCTTTGCGATGAAGGACTAGCTCCGGCCGGGAGCACCGCGTCCCGGGCTGCTAGCTCGCTAGCGGTGATCCAGGTGCTCGCCCGGTGAACGCGCTCGGTCAGCGTGTAGACGCCCAGCTCGGCCCGTTCGGTATAGGGCAGCCAGTCGATGGCCAGGCGCCGCGCGACGTAGTCGACCGCGGAGCGAACCCGCGGGATCTCCGGGTCGTCGGTGTGCCCGTTAGGCACGAAGAACTGGTCGAGCCCGGACCGGATCAGCTCGGCCAGCGGCACCTGATGCTGCAGCCCGAGCGACAAGGCAACGGCGTAGGCGTTCACCAGGCCCGCCGCGCTGGTGCCGTGCTTACCCCAGTGGATGAAGACCTCGCCGAGGCTCCCGTCGTGCTGCTGGTTGGCGGTGAGGAAGAAGCGTTCGGCGCCGATGGTGACCGTGGTGGTGTGTCCGCTGCGGCGCCTGGGCAGGTGCGTGTGCTGGTGCCGCCGAACACTTACCACCATGGGCTTGCCTCCGAACTGGTATATGAAATGTCCGATTAAGGAGCCACGACGCAGTAGCTATGGTAGCCCTTGACCCTATCCGCAGGCCAGAGCGGTGTCAGGGAGGCGCGCCGCGTGGTGAACGGCTCGGTAGTCTGGCGGCGTGGGCCAGCTGCTGAGGACCGAGCGCCTGGTGCTGCGCCCGGTGACGGCCGACGACCACGCCGCGCTGCTGGCCCACTGGACGCAGCCGGGTGTCCGGCGGTTCCTGTTCGACGGCGCGGCGCTGTCCGCGGCCGAGGTGGCGGAGACCATCGAGGAAAGCATCCGCGACTTCGCCGCGCGCGGGTTCGGCATCTGGCTCATCGAGCTCGGCTCCGCAGCCGGCCTGGACAGCACCGCAGCCGGCCTGGACAGCACCGCGACCGGCCTGGTCGGCACGGCGGGGCTGCGGCCGCTGGGGGGCTCCGGCCTGGAGATCTTCTACAGCCTGGCGCCCGGCGCGTGGGGTCACGGGTACG
>DAIOWL010000510.1:0-5467 GCA_036758545.1 Streptosporangiaceae bacterium
GCCCGCTCGAGATGGGCGACGGCCTCGGCCAGGCCGAACACTACCTCCGCCTGGCGCGCCGCCTCGACCGAAGCGGTCAGCGCCTCGGCCGCGCGGCCCGCCTCCGCCCAGTGCGGCGCGAGCTCGGCCGGCGTGGCGGCCGCGGTGCGCGACAGCTCCCCGGCGAGGCGGGCGTGCAGTTCCTCGCGCTCGCCAGGGAGGATCGTCGAGTAGACGGCTTCGGCCAGTAGCGGGTGGCGGAACCGGAAGGTGCCCGCGGCCTGGTCGGCGACGAGGACATCGTGCTCGACGGCCTGGCGCAGCGCCACCCGCACGTCGGGCTCGGGGACTGGGGCGAGGGCGCGGAGCAGCGGGTACCCGACATCGCGCCCGGCGGCGGCCGCCAGGCGCAGCAGGCTCTGGGTCGCGGGGTCGAGCCGACCGACCCGCTGGAGCAGCAGGTCGCGTACGCGGCGCGGGAGTTCGGCGGTCCGGGTCGGGCCGGCCGCGAGGAGCTCCTCGGCGAAGAAGGGGTTGCCTGCGGAGCGGGCGATGATCGCGTCGGCCAGCTCAGGAGCGAGCCGCGCGTTCGGCGCGGGGGCGAGCAGCGCCGTCAGGTCCTCGGGCGGGAGCGGGCCGAGGTCGAGCACGAGGCCGGAACCCGAGCGGCGCACGCCGTCGGCCAGCCGGGCCATGCGCCCCTTCGAGGACGGCTCGTCCCGGCGATTGGTGGCGAGCAGTACCACCGGTCGTTCGGCCAGGTTGTGGGCGAGGAAGACGACCAGGTCGAGGGTTGACGTGTCGGCCCAGTGCAGGTCCTCGAGCACGAGCAGCACCGGCGCGGCGGCCGCGTGATCGGTGAGGCGCGCGAGCGTCTCCTCGAAGACCCGCAGCTGGGAACCTGCGGGGGTGTCTGCGGGCCGGGGCCCGGCACCGAGCGGGCGAAGGGCCTCGGCGAACGGCTGGTAGGGCAGCTCGGTTCCGACGAGGTCGATCGACCGCCCGAGCAAGGTCGCGAAGCCGCCATCGCGGGCGCGGCGGATGAGCTCGGCGGCGAGCCGGGTCTTGCCGATGCCGGCATCGCCGGCCACGAGGATGGCCGCGCCGTGGCCGGCCCGCGCGGCGGCGAGCGCGCGCTCGAGCGTCCCGAGCTCGCCGGCGCGGCCCACGAACGCCTTGGCGCGAGGCTCCACGCGGCCAGTATCGCGCGGCGGCCACCAGGGCGGAAGGCGCTCGTAAGCATCCCTAGGGCACCAGATAGGGCGGCTGGCCGCGGAAGATAAGGCGCCGCGCCCGACGCGCCACGGCGGTACCGCCGAAGACGATTGTGAGTGGTCACGACTACGACTACGAGGAGGCCGGAAATGACGACGACGATAGCGGGGCAGATGCAGGTCCACACGGTGACGGGCGGCGGCGGGGTACGGCTGCACGTGCGCGAGTGGGGTAACGCGGACGGACCGCCGATCCTGTTCATCCACGGCTGGTCGCAGAACCACCTCTGCTGGGACAAGCAGTACGAAAGTGCGCTCCGCGACGAGTTCCGGCTGGTGGCCTTCGACCTGCGCGGCCACGGCATGTCCGAGGCGCCGCCCGGGCCCGAGCCTTACACCGACGACGGGCTGTGGGCCGACGACCTGGCGGCGGTCATCGACCGGCTGGATGTCGAGCGCGCGGTGCTGGTCGGCTGGTCCTACGGCGCCTTCGTCATCTGCGACTACATCCGCGCGTACGGCCAGGACCGGGTGGCCGCGATCAACTTCGTGGAAGGCGTGGTCAAGCTGGGCGAGGCGGCGTTCGGCACGCTGATCGGCCCCGGTTTCCTCGACCACTTCGCGGACGCCACGGCCGACGACCTGCCGACCAATATCCGCGGCATGCGCGGCTTCGTCCGGGCGTGCCTGGCCAAGCCGGTCGCGGCCGAGGACCTCGAGACCGCGCTGTGCTGGAACATGGCGGTGGCCCCGCAGGTACGGGCCAGCCTCGGCGCGCGCGAGATCGACGACGACGACGTGCTGCGCGGCCTCGGGGTGCCCCTGCTGGTCACCCAGGGGCGTTCGGACACGGTGGTGCTCCCGGCGATGGCCGAACACATCCTGGCCACCTGCCCGGCCGCCGAGGCCTCCTGGTACGACGGCGTCGGTCACGTGCCGCACCTGGAAGAGCCCGGGCGCTTCAACCGCGAGCTGGCCGCGCTGGCCCGCCGCGCCCCGGGCAGATAGGTGGAGAGCCGCGTCACGAGGGTAAGAGCTACTGTGACGCCGACCAGGAACAGGCCTGGCCCTGGCCTTTGACGGGAGGGGCGGATGCTCCCACCCAGGGTGATCCGGCGGCTCGTGCTGGCGCCGCTGGTGATCGTCCTCGCATGCGGCTTCATCGTGCTCTCGCCGTTCCTGGCGCTGCTGGCCCTGGTGTTCGGCCTGCTGGGGCGGTCGCGGGCCGGGCACATGCGCAGCCTGCGGCTGGTCGGCTTCGTGCTGATCTGGTTCGTGGCCGAGACGGTGGCGCTGGTGGTGCTGGCCGGGCTGTGGGTGGTGAGCGGGTTCGGCGGCCGGATGCGGACCGAGCCGTACCAGAGCCGCCACTATGCCGTCATGCGCCGGCTCCTGGACACGCTGTACGAGGGGGCCGAACGGACCTACGGGCTGCGGATCGAAATCGACGAGCCCGACCTCACCGGGGAGGAGCTGGCCGCGCGGCTGACCAAGCCGGTCATCGTGCTCAGCAGGCACGCCGGACCGGGCGACTCCTTGCTGCTGGTGCACCAGCTGCTCAGCGTCTACCACCGGCGGCCGCGGGTGGTGATGAAGGCCGCGCTGCAGCTCGACCCCAGCGTGGACATCGTGGGCAACCGGCTGCCGAACGTGTGGATCAAGTCGCGCCAGGCCGGCGAGCACATCTTCACCGATCAGATCGCGCGGCTAGCCCGGGGATTGGACGAGCGCGGCGCGCTGGTCATCTTCCCCGAGGGCGGGAACTGGACCCCGGGCCGGTGGCGGCGCGGGATCCGGCGGCTGGAGCACGTAGGGCGCCCGGATCTGGCCGAACGGGCCAGGGATATGCCCAACCTGCTGCCCCCGCGCCCCGGCGGGGCCCTTGCCGCCATCGCGGCCTGCCCGGACGCCGACGTGATCTTCGTGGCGCACGCCGGGCTCGACAACATCGTCACGGTCGGCGACGTGTGGGGGAAGTTCCCGATCGATCAGGTCATCCAGGCCCGCTGGTGGCGGGTGGCGAGTGAATCCATACCCCGTTCGGCCGACCACGAGGCCCAGGTCCAGTGGCTCTATGCCTGGTGGGAGCGGATCGACGCGTGGATCACCGAGAACCGGCCCGGCGGCGTTGCGCTGCCGGCCGCGGCTCCCGCTAGCGGGGACGAGACCGTCGGCCCGTTCGGCACATAATCGGTTCCCGCCTGCTGGTCGACCCCTGTACAGGACGCTGAGAGTTCGTGGATGAGATGGCTGGCTGAGTGCTCCGCCGCGGCGCTCGGCGAGGCGCTGCGGGTCGTGGCACCGGAACTGAGCGGCTTCCCGGTCACCGTTCCGGTTCCTGACCCTGCGGTCAAATGTGACCCGCTGTGGTGGTCGTCCAGCACCGTTGCCGGCGAGCGGTTCATCGTGAAATTCGCCTGGTCGCGTCCTGCCGCGCTGCGCCTGGCTCATGAGATCGGCGTGCTGACCGCGCTCGCGCGCGAACCGCGGGTCCCGTTCCTGCCCGAGGTGGTGGCCAGCAGCACCGACCCCGTGCTCCTGATCACCAGGCTCGTGCCCGGGGTATCGCTGTTCGAGGCCATCAGCTCGATCGACCCCGATCGGGCCGGCCAGCAGCTCGCATTTTTCCTGGCTGCCTTGCACCACCCGTCGGCACGTCAGCGCGCCGAGGCCGCCGCCGGCACGCTCGGCGGCGCGCAGCTGCCGCCAGCCACGACACAGACCTTGCGGGAGCGATTCGGGACGTGGGCGCGGCCGGATCAGCGCCGGATCATCATGCGCTGGTGCGACTGGTGCGATACCGTGCTCGCCTCGCCTGGCCCGGCCGTGCTGGTGCACGGTGACCTGCACGGCAACAACCAGGTATGGGACCATGGCACGCTCCGGCTGGTGGTCGACTTCGAGACGGCCGGAGCGGCCGAGCCCGAGTATGACCTGCGCCTTTTCCCCGGCCCGGATATGGGCCCCGGTGTGGAGCTGCTGACTGCGGTCATGCGCCACTACCAGCAGATCACCGGACGCTATCTGTCGACCGACCGCGTCATGGCCTGGCATCTGCGGACCGCCCTCGGCGACGCGCTATGGCGCAGCGAGGCCGGAATCCCGCTCGCCGACCACCGCACACCACCGGAATGGGTGGACGATCTGGCCGTGCGCTTCACGATGCTCGGCATCGACCCCGAGGCGCCACGCCATTAACCCCGCAGGTCAGCGTCAAGTGGGGAGTCAGCTGAGCTGGCCGAGCAGGGTGGCCATGTCCGAGCAGATCCACTCTTCGGCGATGAGCCCGTCGGCAATGCGGTAGAACTCGTGGCTGACGTACTCGACGCTGCGGCCGGTCGGGCGAAAGCCGAGGAACTCGCCGGAGTGGGTGCCGCGGAACCGCAGCCTGACGGCGACCTTGTCCTGGGCAGCGAAGATGTCCTCGACGTGCGCCTGCAGGTCGGGGAACGCGTGCTTCATCATCTCGAAACCCTGCCGCCACACCTCTCGCCCGTGCTGAGGTTCGGGCAGTTCAGCCAGGTTGATGACGAAGTCCGGGGCCATGTTGGCCATGCACTCGTCAGCGTCGCCGACGTTGAAAGCCTGGAATCCGGCGCGCACTAGCTCGATGTTCGCGGCGGGCGAGGTGATCTGCGAAGTCATGTGGTCTCCCATCTATCCAGCGGGCTCTGCACCTCGGCGGACTCCGGGCTCGGCAGCAGAAAGTGAATATTACTCATTATGTACTAGTGTAACTATATGCGCGCTGAGCGATGGGAGGCGGCTCTCGACCGGGTCCTCGAACTGACGGTGCTGCTCGGCCGGGACATGACCGACAGCCTCGCCCGCGAGGGCCTGACCGATTCGCGGGCGCACCTCCTGTGGCAGCTACAGCAGCGCGGACCGTGCACCCAGCGCACGCTGGCCGCCGACTTGCACGTCACACCCCGCACCATCACCGCTTTGGTCGACGGCCTGGTGGCCACCGGGTTCGTGACCCGCGAACCGCATCCGTCCGACCGCCGAGCGGCACTCGTCACCTTTACCGAACGAGGACGGACTACGGCCCAGGCGCTCCTTGACGGTCACCGCCGACTCGCGCGCCAGCTATTCGCCGACCTGCCACCCAATGTCTTCGATGGCTTCGACGCCGGCCTGCTCCACGTGATCACCCGGTTCCGCGGCGTCCTAGCCGCACAAGAACCCCAGTGAAACGTGCACCCACCCGTAGCGGGGTGGTCACCCCGGGCGGACCGGAGGACCGTGGCTGTGGAGCACCTTAGTTTTGTCCT
>DAIOWL010000511.1:0-5457 GCA_036758545.1 Streptosporangiaceae bacterium
ACCTCGTCTTCCCAGTCCACCCCGATGTGGCAACGCCACACCACCCGGGCGCCCGCGTGTGCCAGCGGCGCGGCCAGCCCGGCGGTCTGCGGGTCATGCAGCAGCACCACATCGCCGGGCCGGATCCGGGCCGCTAGCTCCACCGCGTTCGCGGCCAGCATCTGCGCGTAATGACCGGCCTCCGCCGCGCCGAGCGGGGCTCCGGACAGGCTGCCGTGGATCTGGTTGTGCAGCCGCTTGGTGATCGCGAAGAACTCGGCGTCGCCGGTGATCACCAGCCAGCCGATCGGGATGTCCAGGTCCTGCACGTACCCGACCAGGACCTGCAGCATCTCGGCAACCCCGCCACCTGCCACGGTCGAATTGACGTTCCAGATGATACGCCCGGCCAGCGTTTGCCGGACCCGGCCGGCGGCCTGGGTCAGCTCCGTATACCGCAGGGAGCCGATGACCGGCTCCAACCGGGACACAGGCAGCCGCGGCACCTCCACCGCATGCAACAGGCTCACGGCATCCGCCTTCCCGGCCGCAACCGGCCGGACCGCTGGTCAAGGCGCACCGTGCGCTACGTGACTCGGCACGGGCGATAAGAGTCAACCACGGTCACTCATCGACGATCAAGCACGTCGGCGCAGGCCGCAATATCCACAGGGTGCGATGGAACAGCTAACACAGCTGGTCGCGAGCCACTAGCTCAGAACTGGATCGGATACAAGGTCCGGCCCGCGTCCCGCGTCCAGCGTCCAGAGCAGCTGGCCGTGGCAAGAAAGGACCTTCGGGCCGGACTCTGAATTCCGTGAAATTCACGGATATTCACCGGCCGGAAACGCATGCCGGGCCTCGCGAAAGCGTCTCAGATAGCGGCGCGGTCCCGGTCGCCGGTCCGGACGCGCAACGCGCCGTCTACCGGGGTGATCCATATCTTCCCGTCGCCGATCGTTTCCGTCCTGGCGTGCTTGGCGATGGCCTCGACCAAGGTTTCCACGTCGTCATCGAGGGCGACGATGTCCAGCCGGATCTTGGGCAGCAACGCCACCCGGGGCGGCCCTGCCTGGGCGGCGAGCTGGCCGAATTGTCGGCCGAAACCGCGGACCTCGGTCACGGTCAGGCCTTGAACCTGGTTGTCGATCAGGGTGCCGATCAGCTCCTCGAGCTTGTCGGGCCTGACGATGGCTGTGATGAGTTTCATGCCAGCTCGCCTCCGCCTCAGCCTGTGCGCTCACATGCTGCGCATGCGGTGGAACTTGCGGATGTCGTCCTTGCCCGCCAGCAGCGCGAGGCCGGTGACCAGCAGGACGACGCATGCGGCGGCCCTTGGCGCCGTTCCGGTGATGTGCTTCATGGGTCCGAGCCTTTCTGTTCCGCCCGGGACCGATTCCCGGGGCTGATCAGGTGCGGCGCGGCCCACGGCCGACACCGCAGGATCACTGTCGCCGTCGGCGGGTGCCGCGGGCTAGGGCCCAAGAGCCTGCCCTGACGGGACCTGGGTCCCGAGCCGGTCCTAGCCGGTGGCGGTACCCGCCCGGGTGATCAGTCAGGGTCCCGGCGGGGCAGTTAAGCTGGACCTAGCCGCGAACGGAGCGGCGGAGGCGAGCACAGGGAGGGTGCGATGCACCCTGGTGAGGACGCAACGCTCCAGCCGTCTGGCCAGGCTGTGGTGGTCGATGTCGGTGCGCTTTCCGTATTGTTCGACGCGCTGCGCGGCCGGGGTTTCACGGTGGTCGGCCCGACCGTCCGGGACGGCGCGATCGTGGTGGCCGAGCTAGCCTCGGTCACTGAGCTGCCGTTCGGGTGGGGGGTGGAAACCGAAGCGGGGAAGTACCGGCTGCGGGAGCGGGACGACACCGCCGCGTTCGGGCACTCCGCCGGCCCGCAGTCATGGAAGAGCGTGCTGCATCCGCCACGAGCGAGGCTGTGGTCGGCGGACCGGGCCACCGGCAGCGTGGAAGCCGGCGAGGCCGCGGAACCCCCAAGGTACGCCCTGCTAGGCGTGCGTCCGTGTGATGTGCGCGCGGTCGGCATGCTGGACCGGGTGCTGACCGGCGGCCAGCATGCCGATCCCGTCTACAGCGGGCGGCGCGATGGCGCGTTCATCATCGCGGTCGAGTGCACAGAGCCGGGCGCGACGTGCTTCTGCGCTTCGATGGGTTGCGGTCCCGGTGCCGAGTCCGGGTTCGACCTGGCCATGACGGAGCTGGTCGACTCCGAGGGGCATCGCTTCGTCGTACGGGCCGGCACGCCTGCGGGTGCCGATCTGCTGGCGGACGTGCCGAGCCGGATGGCCGACGAGGCGACGATCCGGCGCGCCAGCACGGCCGTGGACGAGGCGGCTGACCATATGGGCCGGACCATGCCGACCCAGGGCCTGCCGCAGCTGCTGGCCGACAGCCGCGAGTCCCCGCACTGGGACGATGTCGCCTCCCGCTGCCTGACCTGCGGCAACTGCACCATGGTCTGCCCCACCTGCTTCTGCACGACAACCGAGGACGTGACCGACCTGACCGGCGATCATGCCGAGCGGTGGCGAGTCTGGGACTCCTGCTACGCACTGGACTTCTCCTACTTGCACGGCGGCAGCGTGCGTACCAGCGGGCAGAGCCGGTACCGGCAATGGATCAGCCACAAGCTGGGCACCTGGCATGATCAGTTCGGATCATCGGGGTGCGTGGGCTGCGGCCGGTGCATCGCCTGGTGCCCCACCGGCATTGACATCACCCAGGAGGTGGCCGCATTGGCCAGCCTGCAGGACGCGGCGGCCGCGGACGAGGAAGAGGATTGAAGATGACGGGCACCATGGCCGCGCGGATCTCAGCTCAGCCTTTCTTCGCCGCACTCACTGATACCCAGCGCGCGGCGCTGGCCGAGGACGGCATAACGGAGGCGTTCACGGCTGGTGAGCGCGTGTTCGGCGAGGGCGGCATCGCCGACAGGTTCTGGCTGATCGAGTACGGCAGCATCGCCCTGGACCTGCGGATACCGGGCCGCGGTGATCAGGTTATCGAGACGCTGGGCCCCGGCACGATGCTCGGCTGGTCGTGGCTGCACCCGCCCTACCGCTGGCATTTCGGCGCCGTGGCCCGCCTGGCCACTACCGCGATCGCGTTCGACGCCTCCTCGGTACGCCGTCGCTGCGACGCCGATCCGGCCTTCGGATACGCGCTGCTGCGCTTGTTCACGCCGCTCATCACCGAACGGCTCCAGGCGACCCGGCTGCGGCTACTGGATCTGTACGCCGCCCCGTCCCAGGTCGGGCAGGCCAGTACCGAGCCGGCCGACGCGTGACCAGCCAGGGTGCGGACATGTCGGCGCTGGCTGAACCGGCCGCCGCGGTGCCGCGCTTTTACCGGGTTGCCTCCCGCCGGGAAGACACCGGCGACACGGTCACCGTGGAGCTGACGGAACCGGCCATCGGCGTTCCGGCCTTCGCGCCGGGACAGTTTGCCATGCTGACCGCGCTCGGCATCGGCGAGGTACCCATCTCTGTGAGCGGTCTCGGTGATAACAGCGGCGGGCAGGCACGCCGCCTGCAGCACACGCTGCGCGCGGTGGGCGCGGTCACCCGTGCGCTGCACGCCGCGCAGCCAGGGAGCCTAATCGGCGTACGCGGCCCGTTCGGCACCGGCTGGGAGGTGGAGTCGGCGGCCGGGCGGCATGTCGTGATCGTGGCGGGCGGGATCGGGCTTGCGCCGCTGCGGCCCGTGGTGCTCACCGCGCTCGCCGACCGGTCCCGGTATGGCCGGATCGTGCTGCTGGTCGGCGCGCGGACCCCCCGTGACCTGCTCTACACCGACGAGCTGGAACGCTGGCGCCGCGACGGGGTCGAGGTGGCGGTGACGGTCGACCGGGCGGACAGCGGCTGGAGCGGTGAGGTCGGGCTGGTGACGGCGCTCATCAAGCCTGCCGGGCTCGCGCCGGGCAACAGCGTGGCGTTTGTCTGCGGCCCGGACATCATGATGCGGTTCACCGCCGACGCGCTCGCGGCGGAGGGAATTCCCGTGAACCGGATACGCGTGTCACTCGAGCGCAACATGCGCTGCGGCGCCGCCTGGTGCGGGCACTGCCAGCTCGGGCCGCTGCTGGTCTGCCGGGACGGCCCGGTGGTCGGCTACGACCGGGCGGCGGCGCTGATGAAGGTGCGGGAGCTGTGATGGGCGTGCCTACTTTGGCGGTGTGGAAGTTCGCATCCTGCGACGGCTGCCAGCTCACGCTTCTCGACTGTGAGGATGAGCTGCTGGCGATCGCCGGGCAGGTGAAGATCGCGCATTTCGTTGAGGCCTCCAGCCAGACTCAGCCGGGTCCGTATGACGTGTCCCTGGTGGAGGGATCGATCACGACGGCGGCCGACGCCGAGCGGATCCGGCAGGTACGCGAAAACTCGCGGACGCTGGTGACGATCGGGGCGTGCGCGAATGCGGGCGGCGTGCAGGCTCTGCGCAACCTCGCCGACGTGGACGAGTTCACTTCCGTGGTGTACGCCCGGCCGGACTACATCTCCACCCTGGCCACGTCGACCCCGATCGCGGCGCATGTGGACGTCGACTTCGAGCTGCACGGCTGCCCGATCGACCGGCGCCAGCTGCTGGAGGTCATCACGGCGTTGCTGGTCGGCCGCAAGCCGAACATCCCCGCCCACAGTGTGTGTTTCGAGTGCAAACAGCGCGGCAACGTGTGCGTGGTGGTCGCGCACGGCACGCCGTGCCTCGGACCGGTGACTCACGCCGGGTGCGGTGCCCTGTGCCCGGCCCACCATCGCGGCTGCTACGGCTGTTTCGGGCCGATGGAGACACCCAACGCGGGCGCCCAGGTGGGCCTGTTGCGGGCCACCGGCATGAGTGAGGCCGATGTCGTGCGGGCATTCCGCACGTTCAACACCGGTGCACCCGCGTTTATCGAGCTGTCCCAGGTCACCGCCGGGCCGCCGCCGGGGCTCGGGCCGCGCGTCAGCGGGGAAGATCAGGGCGCGGGAAGGTGAGAAGGTGAGTCACAGGAACGACCGCACGCTCGCCGTCCGCGCGCTGGCCCGGGTCGAGGGCGAAGGCGCGATGCACGTCCGGGTACGCGGAGGCACCGTCGAGGATGTGCGGCTGGAGATCTACGAGCCGCCCCGGTTCTTCGAGGCGTTCCTGCGCGGGCGGCGGCATACCGAACCGCCTGACATCACCGCTCGCATCTGCGGGATCTGCCCGGTCGCATACCAGATGAGCGCGTGCCTGGCCATCGAGGCGGCCTGCGGGATCGAGGTCACGGAGCCGATCGCCGATCTTCGCCGGCTGCTCTACTGCGGAGAGTGGATCGAGAGTCATGCACTGCACATCTACCTGCTCCACGCCCCCGACTTCCTCGGCTACACCAGCGCGCTCGCCCTCGCCGAAGACCGCCGCGACCTGGTCGAGCGGGGGCTGGCGATGAAGAAGGCCGGCAACGCGATCATGGAGCTGGTCGGCGGCCGGGCGATCC
>DAIOWL010000512.1:0-5449 GCA_036758545.1 Streptosporangiaceae bacterium
ACCAGGCCGAGGGACTGACGGTCTCGTTCTTCACCCAGCTGCTCCCGTCCAGCACTTACCCGATCCGCCCGCAGCTGCGCCAGCTCGTCTACCAGGCGCTAACCGCCTGATTGCCCGCCCGGCCCGCCCTGGCCAGCACTGACCAGCCCGGTCTCGTACGCCAGCACGACCGCCTGGACCCGGTCGCGCAGCTGGAGCTTGGCTAGGATCCTGGCCACGTGCGTCTTCACCGTGGCTTCGCTCAGCGTCAGCGCCGCCGCCAGCTCGGCGTTGCTCAGCCCGCGCGCGACCAGCCCGAGCACCTCGAGCTCGCGTGGGGTCAGCGCGGACAGGCCCGCGTCCCCGGACACGGCCGGCCGCGGCGCGAACCGCTCCACCAGCCGCCGGGTGATGGACGGCGCGAGCAGCGCGTCGCCGCAGCGCACCAGCCGGACCGCGGCGACCAGGTGCTCGGGGGAGACGTCCTTGAGCAGGAAGCCGCTGGCCCCGGCGGCCAGCGCGGTGTAGACGTACTGGTCCAGGTCGAACGTGGTCAGCATGATGATCCGCGGGCCGTCCCCGCCCCGCGCGGCGGCCAGGATCCGCCGGGTCGCCTCGAGCCCGTCCATCTCCGGCATCCTGATGTCCATCAGCACGACGTCCGGCC
The DNA here is from genome assembly GCA_036758545.1 of Streptosporangiaceae bacterium. Lineage (GTDB taxonomy): Bacteria > Actinomycetota > Actinomycetes > Streptosporangiales > Streptosporangiaceae > Palsa-504. The sequence goes on from DAIOWL010000512.1 coordinate 647, forward strand.
GGTGCCTGAGCGCGGCCGCGACCGCCTCCCGCCCGTCCGCGGCCTCGGCCACCACCGGGATGCCCGCCGCGCCGAGGATCAGCCGGAAGCCGCCCCGGACCAGCGTCTGGTCGTCGGCGACGACCACCCGAGGGCTGGGGTCCGTAGCCGTGCTCACCGCGGCGACGCCAGGAATTTGGGCCGAACGGGCCCGGCCGGTTCGCCCCCCTCACCCGGCCCGCTCCGCCGGGGCGAACCCTCCACCGGGATCCTCGCCCGGACCCGCCAGCCGCCGCCCGGGCGAGGGCCCGCATCCAGTTCGCCGCCGTAAAGCCCGATCCGCTCCCGCAGTCCGATCAGCCCCCGGCCGCCGGGTCCGCCCGGGCCCGTCGCCGGGCGGCCATCGTCGGTCACGGTGATCAGCAGGTCGTCCGGGCGATACTCGAGGACGACGGCCGCGCGGCTGGTTCCGGCGTGCTTGATCACGTTGGTGAGTGCCTCCTGCACTACCCGGTACGCGGCCAGGTCGACGCCGGGCGGCAGGTCGCGCGCCCCGGTCACGGTCAGCTCGACGCTCAGCCCGGCGGCCCGGACCCGCTCGACCAGGGCGGGCACCCGGGCCGCCCCGGGCTGCGGGACGAGCATGTCCTCCTCGCCGCCGGCCGGGGCGAGCAGGCCGAGCAGGTGCCGCAGCTCACTCATCGCGGTCCGCCCGCTCGCCTCTACGGCCAGCAGGGCCTCCCGGGCATCGTCGGGTGAGCTGTCGAGCACGCTGCGCGCCGCACCGGCCTGCACCACCATCACGCTCACGTTGTGGGTCACGACGTCGTGCAGTTCGCCGGCGATCCTGGACCGCTCCGCCTCGACCGCCCGGCGGGTCTGCGCCTCGTGCTCGGCCTCGGCCCGGAGCAGGCGCTGGGCCGAATCCCCGGCCCGCTGCCGCCACCCGCGCATCACGAGCGCCACCGCCATGGCAGGCACCAGGACCAGCAAGGCCGTGAACCGGGCGGGGACCTGCGGCGTGGTGTTCGGGAACGCCGCGGTGGCGATGACCGCCGCGGTCCCCACGGCCAGCAGCGCCGCCCAGCGGAACCGGCTGTAGAGCACCGCGCTGTAGGCCGCGAAGATCACCGCGGCAAAGGTGATCGTCGTGACGTAGTCGTGCGTCATTAGCACCGCGGCGAAGATCACGCCGAACGCCGTGGCCGGGTACCGGCGCCGGAACGCGAGCGGCGCCGTGGTCAGGGCGATCCCGAGCACGACCCACGCCGACGGCCCGGCCGGGAAGGCCGGGTGCGGCAGACCGCCGGGGTGGACGACGTACGGGCCATCGTGGTGACCCGGCACGATCGCCGCCCAGACGGCCGCCAGCGTAGCCGCCACCGCGATGGCCGTGTCGATGACCCAGGCTGGCCTGGACGCCTTCACCGCCCCATTGTCACCCGCCCTGGACCGTACGGCCATCGCCCGCGCGGCGGAGAACCGTACATCCGCGGGATGACATCAGCCCGCCACGGTACGGAAATTGCCTCCGGCGGGCGACGCGCCGGCGGCGGCCCCGTCCGTACCGTCCATGACATGGATTCCCTCGTGCAGCTCAGCGACGTGACCAAGCGCTACGACCACGACGGCGCCGCCGCGTTGGCCCGCGTCAGCCTGGAGGTGGCGTCCGGCGAGGCCCTCGCCGTGATGGGTCCCTCGGGCAGCGGCAAGTCGACGCTGCTCAACCTGATCGCCGGCCTCGACCGCCCGACGAGCGGCACGATCTGGGTGGGCGGCGAGCGGGTGGACAGGCTCAGCGAGACCGGCCTGGCCAGATTCCGGCGGCGGCAGGTCGGCATGATCTTCCAGTTCTTCAACCTGCTGGACGACATGACCGTCGAAGACAACATCCTGCTGCCCGCCCAGCTGGCCGGCCTGCCCGCGGCCCAGGCACGGCAGCGGGCCGGGGAGCTGATGGCGGCGCTGCGGATCACGCCCCATGCCAGGGCCTACCCGGCCCGGCTGTCCGGCGGGGAGCGCCAGCGGGTGGCGATCGCCCGGGCGCTGGTGAACCGGCCCGCGCTGCTGCTCGCCGACGAGCCGACCGGAGCGCTGGACACGGCCACCGGCGAGGAGATCGGCGAGCTGCTGCTGGACCTCAACTCCTCCGGGCAGACGCTGATCCTGGTCACCCACAACCCGGACCTCGCGGCCCGGTACGCGCGCCGGGTCATCCAGCTCGTCGACGGCGGCGTCGCCGGCGACGCCGTCACAGGGGCACGGCGTTGAGGGCGGTCGCCGGGCGCCCGGTCGTCACGGCCGCCCGCACCGGGCTGACCGGGCGGCGCGTCCAGACGAGCGTGATCGCCCTGGTGCTGCTCGTCTCCACCGCGGCCGCCACGCTGGCCCTCGGCCTGCTGGTCGATTCCAACGCCCCCTTCGATCACGCCTTCGCCGCGCAGCGCGGCGCGCACGTCACGGCGGCGGTGAACGCCGCCCGGGCTTCCTCCGCCCGGCTCGCCGCTACCACCAGCATGCCCGGGGTGACCGCGGCCTCCGGCCCGTTCCCGCAGGTCACGGTTAGCGCGGATATGACCTTCACCGCGCCGCCCGGGCACCCCGGCGGCCAGGGCGTGTTTTCCACCCAGCTGAACCTGGTCGGCCGGGCGTCGCCGGGTGGCCCGGTCGACGACCTCACGCTGACCGCGGGCCGCTGGGCCCGGCACGCCGGCGAGGTGGTCTGGTCCGACAGCGGAAATGGCCCGCCGGTGTCGGTCGGCTCGCACGTCACGGTGCACGGGGTACCCGGCTCGCCCCGGCTGACGGTCGTCGGCGTGGCCACCTCGGCCACCGGCAGCGCGCAGGGCTGGGTGACGCCGGCCGAGATCGCCGCGCTGCGCGCACCCGGCGCTCCGGCCGTGAGCCAGATGCTCTACCGCTTCTCGCAGGCGGGCAGCGCCGCCCAGGTCAGCGCCGACGTCGCCCGGGTACGGGCCGCGCTGCCGCCCGGCTCGCTGCTCGGCGCGCAGTCGTGGCTGACCGCCAAGCTGCGGGCCACCCAGTCGATCGCGCCGTGGGTGCCCTTCATCGTGGCGTTCGGCCTGATCGGGATCGTGATGGCGGTGCTGATCGTGGCCAACGTGGTCAGCGGCGCCGTGGTCGCGGGCACCCGCCGGATCGGCGTGCTCAAGTCCGTCGGTTTCTCGCCCGCCCAGGTGGTGGCCGCCTACGTCCTCCAGGTCGCGACCCCGGCGGCGGCCGGTGCCGTGGCCGGGGTCCTGGCCGGCAACCTGCTGTCCGTGCCGCTGCTCAGCCAGACCGCGCGGGTCTACGGGGTGGGCGCGCTGGCGGTGCCGCCCTGGGTCGACGTGGCCGTGCCGCTGGCCTTGATCGGGCTGACCGTGGCGGCCGCGCTGCCGCCCGCACTGCGCGCCGGCCGGCTCAGCGCGGTGCAGGCCATCGCGACCGGGCGGGCTCCCCGGGCCGCCCGCGGGTACGCTGCCCACCGCCTGCTCTCTGCTCTTCACGGGGCTCTTCACGGGTCGGCCAGGCGGCTACCGCGGCCGCTGACCCTCGGGCTGGCCGCGCCGTTCGCGCGGCCCGCGCGGACCCTGGTCACGCTGGTGGCGGTGCTGCTCGGCGGTACCGCGGTGACGTTCGCGGCCGGCCTGGCCACCTCCCTGGACCGGGTGGCGACCGACCTGTCCCACGCGCGGGCCGAACCCGTCCAGGTCGGCCTGCCCGGCGGGGACGCCGTGCTCCAGCCACCGGGCGCCCCCCCGCTGCCCAGCCCGGCCGCGCAGCAGCGCGCCGTCCAGACCGCGCTTCGGGCGCAGCCGGGGACGCTCCGCTACGTGGCCGAAGCCGACGACGACATCAGCGTGCCCGGCCTGCCGGAGCAGCTCTCGCTGGTCGCGTTCGGCGGCGACGCCAGCTGGACCGGCTACCAGCTCATCACCGGGCACTGGTACCACGGCAACGGCCAGGCCGTCGTCAACACCGGCTTCCTCACCGACACCGGCGCGCAGGTCGGGGACAGCTACCAGATCACCTCCGGGAGCAGGCACATCACGGTGCGGATCACCGGCGAGATCTTCGAGCCCAATGGCGGCACCCCGGAGATCCTGGCCAGCCTGCCCACCCTGTCCGGCCTCGACCCGCAGCTGACCGCGGTCCAGTACGACGTGGCCCTGCGACCGGGCACCGCCGCCGCCTCCTACGCGAGCGCGCTGGCCACAGCGCTCGGCCCGAGCTACTCGGTTTCCGCGAACACCGCCACGCCCTCCGAGTTCGCCGCCGTCATTGGCCTGATCGCCGCCCTGACGCTGCTGCTGGCCGCGGTGGCCGGGCTCGGCGTGCTCAACACGGTGGTGCTGCAGACCAGGGAGCGGGTGCACGACCTGGGCGTGTTCAAGGCGGTCGGCATGACGCCGCGGCAGGTGACCGCCATGGTGGTGTGCTCGGTGGCCGGCATCGGCCTGGTGGCCGGCCTGGTCGCGATCCCGGCCGGAGTCACCCTGCAGCGCTACGTGCTGCCGGTGATGGCGCACGCCGCGCAGACCGGCGTGCCGGCCTCGGTGCTCGACGTGTACGCACCCGGCGAGCTCGCCCTGCTCGCGCTGTCCGGCCTGGTCATCGCCGCGGCGGGCGCGCTGGCCCCGGCGGGCTGGGCGGCCCGCGCTCGCACCGCTTCCGCCCTGCGGGCCGAGTAGACCGCGGCGGGCCTTCACATCATCTCCATCCGTGCCACACCGGCCATCCTCACCCGCGACGAAGTATCGGGCTCATGGCACAGATTGTCGTGATGGGGGCCGGGCTCAACGGCTTGACCACGGGCATGCT
>DAIOWL010000513.1:0-5447 GCA_036758545.1 Streptosporangiaceae bacterium
GCACGGCGCGGATCGCCGCGATCACGTCGGCGGCCGAGGCGTCCTTGAGCAGGAACCCGCTCGCGCCGGCGCGCAACGCTGCGTACGCGTACTCGTCTAGGTCGAACGTCGTCAGCACGATCACCTTCGGGGCGCCGTGCTTCACGGCGATCGCGGCCGTCGCGTCGACGCCGTTCACGCGCGGCATCTGGACGTCCATCAGCACCACGTCGACCGCGGTGCGGGTCAGCCGGCCGAGCGCCTCGGCACCGTCGCTGGCCTGGGCCACGACGGTCATGTCGTCGCACGCGTCGATCACCATGGCCAGCCCGGTGCGGACCAGCTCCTGGTCGTCGACCAGCGCCACGCGGATCGTCACCGGCGGGCCTCCGCCGCCAGCCGGGCGAAGCGGGCGCGGACCCGGAAGCCATGCTCGAGCCGGCCCGCGGTGAACGTCCCGCCCACGGCGCCGACCCGGTCGCGCAGGCCCTGCAGCCCGGCGCCGGCTCCCGGGACGGGTTCGGTGGCGCCGCGGCCGTCGTCGGTGACCTGGACGGTGAGCTCGGCCGGATCCCACCGCAGCTCGACCGCGACCCGGGCCCGCGGTCCGGCGTACTTCACCGCGTTCGTCAGCCCCTCCTGGGCAAGGCGGCAGACGGCCAGCTCGGTCGCCGCGCTGAGCGGAAACGCCTCCCCCGACTGGGTGAGCTCGGCGTCAAGGCCAGTGTCCCGCACGCCGGCGACCAGCCGTGGCAGGTCGGCCAGCGTCGGCTGCGGCGCGTCGGCGACGCCGCTGGCCGGATCGCGCAGTACGCCGAGCAGGCCGCGCAGGTCGGCCAGCGCGCCCCGCCCGGTACCGGCGATCGTCCGCAAGGTCTGCCCGGCCCGGGCCGGATCCCGCTCGGCGACGAACGCGCCGCCCTCGGCCTGCCGCACAATAACCGCGAGCGAGTGGGCCACGATGTCGTGCATCTCCCGGGCGATCCGCGCGCGCTCCTCCAGGACAGCCAGCCGCGCCGACTCGGCCCGCTCGGTGAGCGCGCGCCGCCTGCGCACCTGCGCGAGCCGGCCCAGGTTCCACGTCACGAGCACCGCCGTCGCCAGGCCGAGCCCGGCATAGAACCCGACCAGCCAGCCGCCAGCGGTGAACTGGCCGAGCGCACCGGTCGTCAAGCGGGTTGCGATCGCCACGCCAACGAGCGCGATCGCAAGAGCGACGCGGCTGCGAACGGCGGCCAGCCGCGACGCGGCGGAGTACAGGACGAGCAGGAACACCAGGCTCGACGGCAGGAACAGCGCCGGCATATGGGTGGGGCCGCCCGGCACGTGGTCGGTCACCCGGCCATCCGGCGCGAACACGATTACGAGCATCGCCGCCGCGGCCACCAAGAACGCGGCCTCCGGCGCCCGGGAACGCACCGCGACCGTCAGATGCAGGACCGCGAAGCAGACGATGAGCGCAGCAACCCATCCGGCGGACCAGCGGATCCCCTGTGCCCCGCCGACCGACAGGCCGCCGAGTACCGCGAGCACAGCCAGCGTGGCCAGGGCATCGGCCGCCCAGCCGTGGGACCGGGCCCAGCGATCGACCCGGCCCAGCCAGTCCGGCTCCGGCCCGTGCGTCGTCACGCTTTGATCCTACGGGCCTTCCGGCGCCGCCTGACTGGACAGCCACCGGCCCGGCCCGCGGCGGCGCTCCCGGCGCGTCGGCGCGGATCACCACGCCGCTGTTTCCCGCCCCGGCAACCAGCCGAGCACCCACGGCAGGCCGACCGGACCCGCATTCGCCTGGTGGTCCGGCTAGTCGTGAATGCAGGGCCGCCCGCGCGGTGATCGCGGTATCAGCAGGAAACCAGGCGTTCGGCAGCCGCCTCCAGCCCTTAGTCGCGCCGCGGCACCGGCTCAGCATCGCAGACACCACACCCCGCAACGTCTCGCCGCCACGGCTGCTCCCGGCCACCGGCTATGAGCACCAGTGAGGGCTCAGGTCGAGCTGGGCGAGTCGGTCGGGGTCGACGAGCGCGTCGATTTGGATGATCTTTCCGTTGGTGATGGTGAAGGCCATGACTGAGAACAGTTGCCCGTGCGGTGTGACCACGGCTCCCGCAGCGCCGTTGACGAGCGCCGGTCTTATGAATGGGTACAGCTTGGCATAGGTGGCGGTGTGCCCGGCCACGGCCTCGGCGCCACGAAGAATGAGCGAGGCTTCCGCGCGCAGCATGCCGCCGTCAATCCGGAGCTCGACGTCGGGATCTAGCATGGCGACGAGCGCGTCGAAGTCGCCATCGCGCGAAGCGGCGAAAAACGCATCGACGACCTCTCGCTGCCGGGCGAGATCAGGATCCGGCTCCGGGGATCCCCGCACGTGGCGCCGGGCGCGGCTGGCCAGCTGCTGCGCGGCGGCCTCGGAACGGTCCAGGGCACTGGCGATGTCGGCAAACGGCACGCCGAACACGTCGTGCAGGACGAACGCGAGCCGCTCTGCGGGAGTCAGGGTATCGAGCACCACGAGCAGGGCCAGCCCGACCGACTCCGCGAGCAGCGTCTCGTGTTCGGGGTCCGCATCCTCACCCAAGCTCACCACAGGGTCCGGGACATGAACTGACGGTTCCTCCCGTCGCGCCCGCCGGGAGCGCAGCATGTTCAGGCATACCCGCCCGACAACCGTGGTGAGCCACGCTTGCATGTTCTCGACGCACCCGGGATCCTGGCCGCGAATCCGGAGCCAGGCTTCCTGGAGCGCATCATCGGCTTCGCTCACCGACCCGAGCATCCGGTAGGCGACCGCGCGCAGATACGAGCGATGCCGCTCGAAGCGTTCGGTCAGCCACTCATCCTCGTCCATCCTCACCTCACCTCTCCAGCATGAAGCCTCCCTTTAATTCCACTGGCCGTGACCGGTCCGGAAGCGCGGTTCGTCGAATAGGGCGCCATCACCGCTGGCTGTGGTAGCCAAGGCCGACGATCATGGCGGCTACGGCCAGCACCAAGAAGCTGACCGCCCCACCGATCCCAGGGTCGCGCACCCGCAGGTGCGCACCCAGGGCCCCAATGAAGTAAAGGACAAGGCCGATCGCGGCGACCGAGCCCAGCACCGGCACGGCGAAGCCGATCAGCAGTCCGAGCGCGCCCGAGGCCAGCAGGATGCCGAACGGAACCATCCATCTTCGCGACACCTGCACCTTGTCCGCGACAACCTTCACCGACTCGGCGCCGGCGAAGTTCAGGAAGGCGGCGTAGCCGTTCGCGAGCGCCGCCAGGATCGTGATGACGACGTAGATGACGTGCATACTCTGTAGACACGCGCGGCCCGGAGAACCTGACTGGCAACCCTCGGCCATCGTCTACTTGCTGGCTTTGCTGTCCCGGCTGCGTTCCGCACGGACTTGACCAAGGACCCTGAACTGCCGACACTCCCGCACGAGAAACGCTGATCTAACGGTCGTCTCCGCTGACGACAAGCGCTGCGAGCTTCGCCTTTACGCGGTCGATGATCTCGGCGCCATCAGCGTCGTCAACGGCGCTGTACGTTTCCTTGACCAGTTCGGGACTGGCTGCGAGGCCAAGAAGCGGCGCCAGACCTCGGCGGCCCTCCCGCCACCCGGTCGCAGGTGACCTCGACCTCGACTACGACGCCGGACTGGCGCCCGCCTGGCCTGTAACATGCCATCCCCGGGGATGTGCCTCAGTGAACGTGTGCCACCATCACCGACACGTGTCAGATGGTGATATGGCCGCGGATGCAGGCTGTGGCGGCGCCGCCGACCCAGACGGTGCCGTCCGGGTCGGCGGTGACCTCGACGGTCCCGGCCCGGCTCAGGCGCGCGCCCTGGGAGACCCGGTAGGCGGCCGGGGCGGCGCCGGTAGCGATGAGCCACTGCCCGACGGAGGCGTTCATGCTGCCGCATACCGGGTCCTCGGGCACGCCGACGCCGGGGGCGAAGGTGCGCAGCTCGTAGGCGTGGCCGGAGCCGTCAGGGTAGGCGCCGATCGCGCCAACCATCGCGGCCGGGATGAGGGAGAGGTCAGGTTCGAGGGCGAGGACCTCCTCGGCGGTAGGCAGCTGGATCACGGCCCAGCCGGGCCCGTTGTCGACCCACTGGTGGGCCAGGACACGGTCCCGCCTGACGCCGAACGCGGCGAGGATCCGGCCGAGGAAATCGTCGTCGAGCGGGCCCTGGCGGATCCGCGGCGGGGCAGCGAAGGCCAGGCCGCCCTCGTCGTGATGCACGCTGATCAGGCCCGCGGCGCATTCGGAGACGATCCGGCCGGCGTGCTCGCCGCCCAGGTCGGCCTGTCGCCATCGCCGTGCCTGCGGCGCGTGCGCCGACTGGAGGACACCGGGGTGATCCGCGGCTACCGCGCGCTGATCGATCCCGCCGCGGTCGGCCGCGGCCTGCGTGTGTTCGCCGGGGTCCGGCTGATGCGCCACGCCCGCGCGGACGTAGTCGCGTTCGAGCGCGCGGTGGTCAGGCTGCCCGAAGTCGTACACACCCATCACGTCACCGGCAACTACGACTACCTGCTCCAGGTCGAGGTCGCCGACCTGGCCGCCTACGAGGACTTCCACGCCAACCGGCTGGCCAGCCTGCCCGGCGTGGCCATGGTGAACAGCTACGTCACCATGAAGACGCTCTCCCCCGGCGCTATCGGCTAGATGAAGCGGATCTCGGCTTGATCTGGCTCGTGGTCGACGAGACGGTCGCAGGTCGGGCAGTACCAGCGGGCCTCGACCGGGGTGCCGCACGCGGGATGGCGGGGCGCTTGCGCCGGATCGGCGTGTCCGGATCCCCAGTACGCCAGCAAGCGGAGCGCCCCGGCCAGTTCCCTGCCCTCGGCCGTCAGGTGGTAGGCGGCGCGGGGTGGCCGCTCGGAGTAGGGCCGGGCCACGAGCAGGCCGTCCCGTTCGAGCCGCTTGAGCCGGTCGGACAGGATGTTCGCCGCGATCCCGGGGACCTGGCCGAGCAGGTCGTTGAACCGGAGCGGCCCGGCGAGCAGCGCCTCCACCACCAGCAGGGTCCACCGGTCGCCCACCCTGGCCAGGGCCTCCGCCAGTGGGGAGGCGGCGATTTCGCTCTCGGCCATAAGGCGATCGTAGTCGGCCGCATTGACATCCGCCTAGTCAGTAGTAACTTGCAAGTTACTACCAACTGGAAGGAACGTAGCGAGATGACGATCTTCGACGAGGTCCAGGCCGGCATCGCGCGGCTGGCGGAGAACGCCGGTCCCTCGGTGACGGGCATCGGGCGGCGATGGGGCGTCGGCTCGGGCATCGTGCTCGGCGAGGGGCGGGTGCTGACCAACGCGCACAACATCCGGGGCACTGCGGTGACGGTCACGTTCGCCGACGGGCGCACCACCGAGGGGAACGTGGCCGGGCACGACGTCGACGGCGACCTCGCGGTCATCGAGACCGACACCGGCCAGGCCGCCGCGCTGCCGTGGGCCACCGCGGCGCCCGCCATCGG
>DAIOWL010000514.1:0-5442 GCA_036758545.1 Streptosporangiaceae bacterium
CAGGCCGTCGGTGGTGTCGGCGAGCCAGTCGGCGAGATCGCCGACTGGCGACGGCTCGGCTGCGGCGAACGCGGGCGACGCGGTGGTCTGCGGCGCGGCGGGAGAGCGCGCGATCAGGTCGGCGATCGCGTCCCACAGGTCACGGATCAGCGCCTCGGGGGAGCGGAGCCGCATCGGGCGCGAGCCCGGAACCGCGAGGGCGTGCGCGGCCGGCGGGAAGGCCGCGGCGAGCTCACGCATCCAGTTCAGGTCGGCGGGATCGAGAGGGCCCGCCCGCCAGACATCGGTGCCGTCGGCGCCGACAGTCGGAAGCAGCCGGCCACGGGCGATCAGCCCCACGCCGGCCGCTGCGGCCGCCGCCCAGGCCTGGCTGCTCAGCCGCGTCCGCTCGCTATCCTCGACCGCGAGCAGCGACGGCAGCGCCTCGGCGAGCGGGATGAGATCCGCTGACATCAGGCGCTTGCGTATGCCGTAGGTGCCGCCGGGAAAGACCAGTTCGACTTTGGCGGATCCGATGCCGCGACCCCAGTGGGCGAACACGCCCTGCCGGGGAATCTCAGCCGGCACGAAGACCAGTTCGCCATCTAGCACGGCACCGTACGATACCGGTTCCATAGCCGGATTCGCCGGAACTCGCCAGCCCCCGGCCGGTCACACTTGGGGTCGCCGCGATCGTCATGGTGGTAAACGCGCCTCTAGCGCAAGGACACGTGACAAGGGAAGCGCCCCATGAAACTCACCATCGTCGCGGCGACCGGCGGCATCGGCCGGCAGCTACTCGAGCAGGCCATTTCCGCCGGGCACGACGTAACCGCCGTGGCCCGGAACCTGCAGGATCTCTCGCCGGCGCCGGCTCGCGCGGTGGCCGCCGACCTCGCCTCTGCCGACCCGGCCGCCCTCCAGCCCGCGGTCGCGGGCGCCGACGCGGTGCTGTCTGCGCTCGGTCCCCGGACCAAGGCCGACGCCGGCGTCGCGGCCAGGGGCACCACGGTCATCACCCAGGCCATGCAGGCCGCCGGGATCCGGCGGATCATCGTGGTGAGCGCGGCGCCCATCGGCACCGTCCCCTCGCCAGGGCGCCCGCACCCGCCCAGGCACGATCCGGGCGACGGTTTCATCCTCCGGTACCTGGCCGACCCCATCGTCAAGCGGGCACTGCGTGACCACTACGCCGACCTGGCCCGGATGGAGGACGTCCTGCGCGCCAGCGACCTGGACTGGACCATATTGCGGCCGCCCAGGCTGACCAGCAAGCCTGTCACTGGCAGGTACCGAACGGCCTACGGGCAGAATCTCCGTCGCGGGCTCTTCGTCTCCCGCGCCGACGTCGCCCACTACATGCTCAGCATCCTGGATCAGCCCGGGACGTTCCGTCAGACGGTCGGCATCGCCAACTAAGCGCGCGCCAGTCAGGACTTCCGGGTCCTGGTCCTCGGGGTCCTCTGCGGTTCGGTCTTCCGCGGTTCCTCGATCAGCTTGACGGTCAGGTCCGGGCCGCCCGCCTCCGTGATCTCCACGCGCTTTGGCAGCATGGCCAGGAAGGCGCGGAAACTCCGGGCGCCGTAGTTGTGCTCGTCGAACGCCGGGTCGAGCGCCAGCATCTTGCTCTTCAGCCCGCCCGCCGTCATCGCCTCGACGCCGGACTCCTCGAGCGCCCGTACCAGCAACCGCTCGGCGTCTTCGATGTCGAAGGCCGCGACCGGCCGGGCGGCCGGCTCGACCTCCGTCACCAGCGTGCCCCAGTACTTGTACTCCGAGCACACCGAGACCAGCTTGCGGCTCGCGTTCGCCTCGGTCCCGACTCCGACCACCCACTTGCCGAACTCCCGCAGCCGCTGCACCAGCGGCGAGTAGTCGCCGTCGCCGCTGACCAGGATGAACACGCTGACCTCCGGATGCACGATCAGCGTCTCCATGGCGTCGACCGCCATCCGGATGTCGGCGGCGTTCTTGTTCTGGATGCCGACGCGCGCGACCTGAATCAGGTCCACGCCGTTCATCGCCAGGTCTTCCTGGTGCCCGCCGAACAGGGGATTGGCCCAGTCCGCGTAGGCGCGGCGCACTGAAGCGTTGCCGTAGCCACGGCACAGCCGGGTCAGCGCCTCGTACGGCGCCGGGTTCGCCTGGCCGGGCAGTTCCTTGACCGCGCCGAGGACGAGGTTCTCGAAGTCCACGAACACGGCAACCTGCGCGGATCCGTCAGGCTCCATCGTCCATCTCCTCAGCCGATTTGGCGATCCGTCGATTCGGCGACCTGTCGATTCGGCGATCTGGCGATGAAACGCTATCTCAAAGCCGCGCAGGCAACGTCGGCCGACCCGCGGTAACCGCTACACGGGCGCGCAGAGAGCACTCTGGCACCATACGCACCAGACCGTCCACTGCCGGACGTCCTGGAACCGGCCTTTCACTGCGTCAGATCGCACTGGAACCGGGGTTTCATGCTGTTTCGGCTGGCGCGGCGCACCGCGCTTAGTAGTGCACGTGCTGCCGCCAGTCCCCCGGTACCCGCCCCTTGGGGCCGGGTACGCCCTGGTCGACCGGGTGGTGCTGCGGCGGCGCGAGCTCGGGCCCGTCGTAGGTCTCCTTGGTCTCGTAGCTGTAGAACCAGTCCTCACCCGGCTCGAAGCTCTGGATGAACGGGTGTCCCGTAGCCGAAGCGTGCGCGGTCGCGTGCTGCATGGGAGAGGTGTCGCAGCAGCCGATGTGCCCGCACTGCGCGCACCGGCGCAGGTGCACCCACCAGCCGGCGTCGGCCTCGCACTCGACGCAGCCCTCCCCGCTCGGCGGCACCGAAGGGTCGATCCCGGCGATCTCGCTCATGTCAGTTCTCCTCCGCATCCTGCCAGGCGACCGGCAGCCGCACCCGGAACCGCGTGTCGCCGGGCGACGACTCCAGCGAAATGTCTCCGTGGTGCTTCTTGACCACGATGCGCCACGAGATGTCAAGCCCGAGGCCCGTTCCCTCGCCCACCGGCTTGGTGGTGAAGAACGGTTCGAATATACGGTTCTTGATATCCGGCGGGACTCCGGGCCCCGTGTCGCCGAACTCCACGAACACCTCGTCCTCCCGGGCCTTCCCGGTGCGGACCGTCAGGGTCCCTGACCCGTTCATCGCGGACACCGCGTTGTCGATCAGGTTCGTCCAGACCTGGTTCAGCTCGGCCGCGTACGCCGGGATCTGCGGCAGCGAGCGGTCGTACTCCTTCACCACCTGAATACCAGGCGGGATCTTCCCCGACAGCATCATCAGCGTGCTGTCCAGCAGTTCGTGCACGTCGACGACCTGGTACGGCGCCCGGTCCAGCTGCGAGTACTGCTTGGCCGCGCCGACCAGGGTGGAGACCCGGGTCGTGGAGTCCTCGATCTCGTTCATCAGCAGTTCGGTGTCGACGGTGTAGTTCAGCCACCGCAGCGCGGCTTCCAGCGTGGTCGGGTCAACCGACGCCTCGACGTGGTCGAGCCAGTCGACATCCAGGCCGGCCGCGACGAACGCCGGGGCGAGCTGCCAGCCTTCGCGGCAGCCGCGGTCCTCGAGCCAGTCCGAGATGGCGTCCTCCCGGTCGGAGGCTTCCAGCGGTGATAGGGCGACGGCCTTCGGCACCCGTTCGGCCGCCTCTTCCTGCAGTTTGATCAGCGTCTCGAGCGTGGTCCTGTCCCACTTCCCGCTCGCGATCATGCCCAGCTTGTGCCGCATCCCGGCCACCCGCTCGCGCAGCGCCGACGTGGCCCGCACCGCGGCCGCGGCCGGGTTGTTGAGCTCGTGGGTCAGGCCGGCCGACAGGGAGCCGAGCGCCAGCAGCCGTTCCCGCTGGCCGATGGCGGCCTGGGCGTTCCTGTTGCCGAAGAACAGGCCCTCGAGCAGGTGCACCGCCATCGGGAACCAGTCCTGCATCATCTCGGCGAAGACGGCGGCGTCCAGCACGAAGAACCGCGACGGCTCGGTCACCCGCACCGAGTTGTTGTAGACCTGCGGCACCGATTCGCCCAGGTAGGCCATGAAGGCGCCGGTGTAGACGCCGCGCGTCGAGGTGCGGCCGACCTCGATGTCGTCCGCCCCCACCCGGCGCGACAGCACCACGGTGCCCTCGAGCAGCACGTAGAAGCAGGTCGCGGGGGAGCCCTCAGCGTAGACCGTGCCCGGCTCGTACAGCTGCACGTGCCCGCGCTCGCACAGCCACTGCAGCTGGTCCTCGCTCAGCTTCTCGAACAGGAACAGCGTCCGCAGCTCTGCGGTACTGCACGACAGCTGCTGTGGCTCAGCAGGCAATGCACTCATCTCTTCTCCAGATAACGGTGTACGAGCATGACGGCGAGCGCGCCTTCGCCGACGGCCGAAGCCACCCGCTTGGCCGACTCCGCCCGCGCGTCCCCGGCCACGAATACCCCCGGGATGCTGGTCTCCAGGTGGTACGGCATCCGGTCGAGGTCCCAGCCGCGCGGCCGCTCGCCACCGACCGACAGGTCGGGTCCGGCGACCACGAAACCCCGGGAATCCCGCACTACCACTCCATCCAGCCAGTCGGTCAGCGGCGCTGCCCCGATAAACAAGAACAGCAACTGGGCGTCTACTGTTTCCGTGTCGCCCGTCGCGGTGCTCCGCAGCCTGAGGCTCTCCAGGTGATCCTCGCCGATCGCCTCGATGACCTCGGTGCACGTCCGCACGGAGATGTTCGGCACGTCCCCGATCTGCTTGACCAGGTAGTACGACATCGACGCTTCCAGCGAGGGCCCGCGGACCAGGATCGTCACCGACTTGGCGTGCCGGGACAGGTAGACGGCGGCCTGCCCGGCCGAGTTCGCCCCGCCGACGATGTAGACGTCTTGCCCCAGGCAGGCGGAGGCCTCGGTGAGCGCGGACCCGTAGTACACCCCGCGCCCGGTCAGGTTGGCCAGCCCTGGCGCCGCGAGCTGCCGGTAGGTCACCCCGGTGGCCAGGATGATCGTGTGCGCGTCGATCGAGCTGCCGTCCTCGAACCGGACCCGGCGGGCCGAGCCGCACACGTCCAGGGCGACCACGTTCCGCGTGGTCAGCACCTCGGCCCCGAACTTGGCCGCCTGCCGCCGCGCCCGGTCGGTAAGCTGCGCGCCGGACACCCCGTCGGGGAAGCCCAGGTAGTTCTCGATCCGCGAGCTCTGCCCGGCCTGGCCGCCGGTGGCGGTCCGCTCGACCAGCACGGTGCGCAGCCCTTCCGAGGCGCCGTACACCGCGGCGCCGAGGCCGGCCGGGCCGCCGCCGATCACGATGAGGTCGTAGAAGTCCTTGGACGGCGTGGTGGCCAGGCCGACCCGGGAGGCGAGCTCGGCATCGGACGGCTCGATCAGCGGGTCGCCGTCCGGCGTGATCACCACCGGCAGCGACAGCCCGTCCGCGTGCGCCGCCTCGAGCAGCCGCTCCGCCTCCGGCTCGTCGGAGTTGTACCAGCGGTACGGCACCTGGTT
>DAIOWL010000515.1:0-1292 GCA_036758545.1 Streptosporangiaceae bacterium
AGATCAAGTCGCAGTACACGATCGTCATCGTCACCCACAACATGCAGCAGGCCACGCGGGTCAGCGACCGCACCGCCTTCTACTCCGTACTCGTCAACCCCGAGAGCGATACCCGCACCGGCACATTGGTGGAGTACGGCCCGACCCAGCAGATCTTCGAGGACCCGCAAGACCCCCGCACCCAGGCCTACGTCACCGGCCGGATGGGCTGAGCCTAGTCGGCGGCTGGCGAGTCCTTCGTGGATCCCGCGAGGTAGACAACCCGGCGGGCGATGTTGACGGCGTGGTCGGCAAGACGCTCGTAGAAGCGAGCCACCAGCGTCATCTCCATCGTCACCGGCAGAGCCATCCGGCCCGAGGCCAGTTCGGCGATCAGGCTGGCGTGCAACTCGTCCATCTCGTCGTCGCGGGCCTCCAGCGCCGACGCGGCCGACCGGTCACGCTGGTACCAGGAGTCCACCGAGTGCCGCCACATCTCCGATGCGAGGTTCCCCATGCGGTCGACGATCCCCCGGGTCCTCGGCGAGAGATCCTCGCCGAGGATGTGATTGGCTCGGGATGCGACCTGCACCACCAGGTCGTGGGACCGCTCGAGCTCGGGCACGATCCGCAGCACGGAGAGGAGAAAGCGCAGGTCGGAAGCGACCGGTGCCTGCAGCAGGATTTCCCGGTTGACCAGTTCCTCGATCTCCGGGTAGAGATCGTTGATGACCTGCTCGCGATCGAGGAGGACCTGCAGTACCTCGTTGTTACCGGTCAGAAGCGCCTGGGTCGCCCGGGGCAGGTCCTCGGCGACCATGGCGAACAGTTCGATGACCTTGGCCTCGATGGCCTCCAGATCGTGCTCAAATTCCTGTCGGCGCTCGCTCACGGTAAGAGCCTACTGGGCGGCTAGCTGGCCTACTAGGCTGCCGATCCGCCCGTCATCAGACGCACGATCAGGATTGGCCGGAAGTAATCCTGGTGTTCGCCGGCGGTTCACCTGGACCGCAGGCGCGGCTGGGCGGTAAGGAACGTCCATTATCCCGAACGGGCCTGGTTTCCCGCCTCGGTCACCGCGCGGGCACTGGAGCGAGGAAAAGGCCCTCATGAGCAGCACCACGGCTACGCCCAGGCCGCCGGCCCGGGCCCGCAATACCTCACATGCCTCACAAGAACTAGCAGTCACCACGCATCACGCCCGTCTTGGGGTGAAGGGGCCCTTGCCCCCATCTGACGTCTCCGCTCGCGGGGTGAGGGGGCCCTTGCCCCCATCTATCGGGGGCGATGGCTCCTTCACCCCGTTACCCGGC
>DAIOWL010000515.1:1302-5432 GCA_036758545.1 Streptosporangiaceae bacterium
GGGCCCGTAATTACCTCACATGCCTCACAGGAACCAGTAGTCACTACGCGTCGCGCCCGTCCTGGGGTCGGGGGGCCCTGCCCCCATCTGACGCCTCCGCTCGCGGGGTGAAGGGGCCCTTGCCCTCATCTACCGGGGGCAAGGCCCCTTCACCCCGTTACCCGGCGGGCCAGCCCATCCGCGGCGGCGCGAAACGGAAACCTCGGCAGCCGCTACCAGAGGCCGAGGAGGGTACCGAGGGAGCGGGCGGCCTGGCCGCCTTCTTCCTCGGCGATCCGCAGTGCCGTGGGAACATCCAGGTCGCGGGCGAGCGCCGCGCGCATCGCGGCAACCGCGGGAGTACCGTCGCCGGCGACGTCGCGCTCCGCCCGGCCGGCCGCCCCGTGCAGGCGCTCGAGCCTGGCGGCCGCCGCATCCAGGGCGGCCGGGCTGAAGTCCCAGTCCTGGTCCCAGCGGCGATCAAGGATCAGCAGCCGGACAGCGGCCGCGGAATACTCCTTGAGCAGGTCGCTGACCAGGACGAGGTTGCCCGCTGACTTGGCCATCTTGGCCCCCGCCACGCGGACTACGCCCGCGTTGAGCCGGGACCGGGCAAACGGCGTAACCCCGGTGAATGCCTCGGCCAGGGCCGCCTGATAGGCGTGGTGCGGGAAATTCAGGTCGCCGCCTCCGGCTTGCACGTCGACCGCCGGGCCGAACGCGTGCAGCGCCATCGCCGCGCATTCGGCGTGCCAGCCCGGCCGGCCCGTTCCCCACGGGCTGGCCCAGCCCGGCTCCCCGCTCGTGGACGCCCGCCACACCGCCACGTCGAACGGGTCGTCCTTGGCCGGGTCGGCCGGGTCGTCCCCGTATTCGGCGGCCAGCCGCAGCGCCAGGTCACGATCTGGCACGGCCGCGTGCGCGGCGGCGGCACCGCGGAACCAGACCTGGCCGTCCCGTTCGTACGCGGCCCCGCGGTCGAGCAGCCCCGCCGCCAGCGCGATCACCTGTCCGATGTAGGCGTGCGCCCGCGGCTGCAGGGCCGGCTGGCCGACGCCGAGCGCGGCCATGTCCCGGTCGAAATAGAACTGCTGGATGGCGGCGAACCTGTCGTAGGGCGAGCCGGCCCGGTCGGCGGCGGCGAGCAGCACGTCGTCGACGTCGGTCACGTTCCGGCAGATGATCACCTCGGCGCCGCCATCGTGCAGGACCCGCGCCAGGGTATCGACCCAGACGAAGGCGGCGGCGTGACCGACGTGGGTCACGTCGTAGGGAGTGATCCCGCAGGCGTAGACGCGCGCCCGGCCGACCAGGGGCAAGGTGGTGCCGCCCAGCGTCATCGGGCCGGGCAGGCCGGCGGCCTCCATCTGATCCATCAAGCACCTCCCGCAGCAAGCATCTGCCGGGAGCCACGCTATGGCATCAGCCGCCGCCAGACGTCAGCGGGCGCGGCCGCCGCACGAACAGAGCAGCAGCCGCGCCCGTGGCCTGACGCCGTACGGCTAGAGGCTGACCTCCACCTTGGTCACCTGGCCGTGATCCGCCTGCACCGACTGCTCGGCGCGCAGCCCGTTGGGTGCGAGAACGCGCAGCGTCCACGACCCGGGCGCGGCGAAGAACCTGAACCCGCCGTCGTCTCCCAGCGGGACCTCGGCCACGAACTCGTCGCCGCTACCCAGCAGCCGCGCGTACCCGGTGGAGACCGGCGCCCCCTCGCGGGTGACGTGGCCTTCCACCACGGCCTGGTCCCCGAGGGTATCCGTAGCCGTGCTGACGCTGACGCCGCCCGCGGGCGCGCCGCAGCCGTCACCCGCGCTCATCGTGCCTCACCCAGCTCGATCGGGACGCCGACCAGCGAGCCGTACTCGGTCCAGGAGCCGTCGTAGTTCTTGACGTTGGGCTGGCCGAGCAGCTCGTGCAGGACGAACCAGGTGTGCGCGGACCGCTCGCCGATCCGGCAGTAGGCGATGGTGTCGCGGCCGAAGTCCAGGCCCGCCTCATCCTGGTAGAGCGAGCGAAGCTCGTCGTCGGAGCGGAACGTGCCATCCTCGTTGGCGGCCTTGGACCAGGGGACGTTGCGCGCGGTCGGGATGTGCCCGGCCCGCTGCGCCTGCTCCTGCGGCAGGTGGGCCGGCGCCAGCAGCCGGCCGGTGAACTCATCGGGCGACCGGACGTCGACCAGGTTGCGCTTGCCGATGGCGGCTATCACCTCGTCGCGCAGGGCGCGCAGCGACGCGTCCTGCTCGCGGGCGGTGTAGCTGGTCCGCGGCCGCTCGGGCACGTCCCTGGTCAGCTCGCGCGAGTCGAGTTCCCACTTCTTCCTGCCGCCGTCGAGCAGCAGCACCTTGTCGTGCCCGTACAGCCTGAAGTACCAGTAGGCGTACGCGGCGAACCAGTTGTTGTTGCCGCCGTAGAGCAGCACCGTGTCGTCGTTCGAGATGCCGCGCTCGGACAGCAGGTTCTCGAAGCCCGTCTTGTCCACGAAGTCACGCCGGACCGGATCCTGCAGGTCCTTCTTCCAGTCGATCTTGATCGCGCTCGGGATATGGCCCTTGTCGTAGGCACTGGTGTCCTCGTCCACCTCGACGATGACGACATCGGGATCGCCAATGTGGGCCTCGGCCCAGTCGGCGTCCACGAGGACGTCGGATCGGCTCATGGTGAGTATTCCTCCTTCTCCGGTCGCGCTCTAGGCGGACGGCCGGACCCTTAGATTCCGCTGGATGAACAGGTAAACATGGCAGCCCAGGCACAGATCGAAGGCTGCGTTCAGGAACGCCGCGACCAGCGCGAGAGCGGTGACGACCAGCCCGGCCGTGGTGGCGCCCGCGGCCAGGCAGATGAGCCCGACGCCGGCGATGACCAGCCCCATCGCCTGGGCGAACCGCGGCGGAGCCTCGGCCTCGGTCCGCGCGGGCGGTCCCAGCCTCGGCCTGATCAGGTATCGGTAGAGCAGGCCGTACGGCGCGTACCGCAGCCCGGCCAGTGCACCCACCGCGAACACGGCCACCTGCGCGGCGAGCAGCCAGGCGCTGCCGGTGATCAGCACCACCGCGAGCACGATCGTGGTGATGACCGCGCTGAGCCTCGGACCACGCGGGTCGATTTCCATACCTGAACTCCTCGCCACCAAGCGGCTTTCCTGATTGAGTCACCACCCTGAGCTCACGGGCAGGACGCCGGAGTCAGC
The DNA here is from genome assembly GCA_036758545.1 of Streptosporangiaceae bacterium. Classification (GTDB taxonomy): domain Bacteria; phylum Actinomycetota; class Actinomycetes; order Streptosporangiales; family Streptosporangiaceae; genus Palsa-504. The sequence goes on from DAIOWL010000515.1 coordinate 4,472, forward strand.
ACGACACGGCGCCCGGAAGCCCGGGCGATCAGGGCAGCTCGGCCCGCAGACAGATCGCGGTGGCGACGTGGCAGAAATCGACGGCACGCCGCTTGGTCAGCATCTGCGGGGTCGGCGAGGTCACGAATCCGATGCTATGCGGGCTCGGCGAGGCTGTCACGGTCACGGTCACTCCGCCTCCGCCATGGTCCCGGGCGAGGCGGGCCGGGTCACGCTGCCCAGCGCGGCGATCACGTCGGCCTTACGGGGCACGCCCACGGCGCGGGTGGCGACGGCGCCGTCCGGGCCGAGCACGAGCACGGTGGGGGTGCTGTTGATCCGCAGCCGCCGGACCAGGTCCAGCCGCTCGGCCGCGTCGACCTCGACGTGGCTCACGCCGTCCACCAGGCCCGCCACCTGTCCCAGTATCTGGCGGGTAGGACGGCACGGGGCGCAGAACTCGGTCGAGAACTGGACCAGCGTGGCCTGCTGGCCAAGCGGGCCGCCGAGATCGTCCTCGGTCAGCACGTCGGCCCGGGTACCGGCGGCCAGGGGCCGCCCGGCGCGGAACCGGCCGGCCCGGCGGCGCAGCACCAGGCCGAGGGCCGAAGCCGCGGCGAGAGCCACGACGAGCGCGATCAGCCCGCCGGTCACGCCCATGCCTTAATCACGCGAATACACAGCGTCCGCGGGGCGTCATCCATTCCCGCGCGCGGGTGCCGCACCGGCTCAGGTGGGCCTGGCCGTCAGCAGGACCTTCTTGTCCGCCGTGATCTGGAAGCTGCTGATCGGCTCCGCGGTGATCGGCATCGAGCCGGCGTACCAGACGTTGCCCTCGTCGCTCGCCGTCGTCCAGGCCGCTACCTGGGTCCGCGTCCCGCTGGGATGGACCACCCACAGCTGGCAGGTCGTCCCGACCGGGATGTGGTCCACCAGGACCTCGAACGCGTCGCCCCACAGCTCGTGCGAGTAGGCCACCGAG
>DAIOWL010000516.1:0-1222 GCA_036758545.1 Streptosporangiaceae bacterium
GGGTCGACTGCGTCACGTGCGGCCACCTCATGCTGTTCGACTCCGCGAGGTACCGCACCGGGGATGAAAAGATCATGGTGCTAGGCCTGGCAAGGGAACGAGAAAGTCAACGCGAAGAGTGACTGCCACCTGAGGCGGCCATTGCGGTCACCGCTCGTCTCAGCCAGGTACATTCCCGGTGGGATGGGCTGCATCTGCCCATGCAGAAGCGACACGGTCGCGGGCCGCGATGCCGCGGCTGCTGCCAAGCCGCTAGGCAACGCTTGACGAGTACCGACAGGTATGGAATATCGGCCCAGCATCGGCTGGCAATGGACGGTCCTGGACGCTGTACCCACTCCTGTGGATCAGACGCCCCGGGGCTCCACCTTGACCCATGGAATCTCGTGCGCCTCCCTCGGGTGGGCCGACGGTAATGGGAAGACAGGCAGGTCCGCGTGTGCGCTGACGTGTCTGGACGGATAGCAAACCGGCAGGTCAATGATCAGTTCTGTAAACCGATTTGTAAACCGGACGCGGCGGGACCGGCTGAGACGGGGGAGACGCAGAAGGCCGGAGACGACCTCGCGCCGTACGTCTGCCGAGGCCAATACGGTGACCTGAGACTGCCCGAGACGGTAGAGACGCATGTCGTATGGCTCATAACCCAGAGGTCGCGGGTTCAAATCCCGCCCCCGCTACTAATTTCCGCAGGTCAGGGCCCTTTCTCGGCAGGGAGAGGGCCTTTTCCGTGACCGGGAATGTGACCAGAGGAAGGCGCCGGTGCGGTACGCCGCGGCCGGACAGGTGAGACAGGCTGCCACGCAGCGAGACAGCGCGGAACCCGGTAGACGACATCGCCTGCGATCTCTGGGTGCCTGGCCCAGAAGTATCGTCAGCGCGTCGGCGTCCGCGCTGGCCCGGCTCGAACGCGCACACACGCCAGAATGAGAGCTGGCGGCGCACGACGTACTGAGACCGTAAGCAAATACGGCCCGTGCGCTGAGCCGCTCCCTGCCGATTCCGTGCTTGGTTCAGCGGAATCGAGGGATTAAGTACGTGCAGAACATTGGTTCGGGCGCAGCCTGGACGCCCGCTCAGGCCGGCGACTGGGGTCCCGGGCTTACCAGCGGGGTGGGCGGTCCCGGTTGTTGCTGTGCTGGAACGGTGTGGGGCAGCTTCGGGTTGGTGGTGCCGGTGATGAGGTGCCCGGTTGAGGCTGGAGTCACGGTTTCGTTCTGGG
>DAIOWL010000516.1:1322-5414 GCA_036758545.1 Streptosporangiaceae bacterium
TCGCGGCCGATCTCGCTGGCGATGGCGGCGGCGATGTCGGCAGGCCCGGCGCTGTAGTAGTCCATGCAGCGCCCGGCGCGGTGGCGGTCGAGCCGGTGGCGCACGTGGAGGTTCTGCTCGAAGTGGTGGCGGAGCGGGAAGTACAGGAACGGCCGCCGGCTGGCGGTCAGCTCCATCGTGGTGGTCAGGCCGCCCTGGACGACGGCGAGGTCGCAGGCGGCCAGGTGGCGGTAGAGCTCGTGGACGTAGGGCCGGATTTCCAGCCCGTCATGGGCGGGCAGGCTCCCGGGATCGATCCGCGGCCCGGTCACCACGATCATCCGAAGATCGGGCACCCGGTCTTTGGCTTCGGGGTAGGCGGCGATCACGCGGCGCAGCAGGTCGCCGCCGACGCCGGAGCCGCCGACGGTCACGATGCACAGGCGTTCGTCGTCGCGGTAGCCGAGCGCCTGGCGGTCGGCGAGCTGGCGGGGGTCGAAGCCGGTGATGTAGCCGGCGAAGTCGTAGTGCTGCTTGGTCCAGTCGCGGATCAGCGGCAGCCCGGGGCCGAAGGCGTCCGGGACGATGTCGCCGGGGTCGCCGACGAAGATGGCGCGGTCGCGAACCCGCGGGAACCGGGCGATGTGCTCGATCATCTCGGCGTTGTAGTCGGCGGTCAGGAATGCCTCGCGCTCGCCGGCGCCGGGCATCGGCAGCCAGCCGACGAAATCGGTGAACCAGGCGTAGGCGGCCCGTTTCTGTTCTGGGTTCTCGTGCAGGTAGTAGTCCAGTTCCCAGGCTTCGTCGCCGATCCACAGGTCGTAGTCTTCCTCGCGGGTCAGGTCGTGGAAGACCATGAAGTTGGCGAGCAGGATCTCGTCCATCCGCCGGATGGCCTGGAAGGCGTGCAGGTCGTGCCCGGCCGACTCGGACTCGATGTGCCCGGACTCGCTGGCCAGCTCGGCGCTCGCCGGGTGAATGCGCTCACCGCGCGCCGCCAGGACTTTGCTGACCGGGTGCTGGGCGAGCCAGTCGATTTCGAGGCCGGGATGGAGCTTGCGCAGCTCATCGGCGATCGCCACATCCCGCTGCGCGTGGCCCAAGCCGATTGGCGAGCTGACGTAGAGCGCGCGCCGCGGCCGGCGCCGGCCGCGCGCCCAGCGGGTCACCGGCGGCGGAGGGCAGGCGAAGTCGCGGAGCAGCAGGTTGAACGAGACCGGGTCGCGCGCATGCGGCGCGTGCCCGGAACTGTCGAACGTGACCAACGTCCCGTCCGTCAGCTTGGCGAGCGCGGCGCCGGCGGAATGGGACCGGATCGCGTCGTCGCTGCCGTGCACGACCAGCACCGGGCAGCGGATCCGGGACGCGAGCTCGCGCACCGCGGCCTCGTCGAGCCCTGGCGCGGCGACGGTCGCGATCAGAGCCTCCGGCGTTGTCTCCAGGCCCCAGCCGACGCAGTCCTCGATCTGCTTGGTCGAGTGCGGTTCGGTGAACGCCTGGGAGAAGAAGAACTCCAAGAAGTCCCGGTAGCCGGCCAGCCAGTAGTGCCGGTTGAACTTCTGCCAGCCCTCGTATTCATCTAGCTGGTCGGTGAACGACGCGACCGCCTGTGCCCGCGGCGTGGGCTTGCCGAGGGGGACCGCGGGGTCGACGAATACCAGGCCCTGCACTCGTTCCGGATGCCCGGCGGCGAGCAGCAGCGCCCGCTGTGCGCCCATCGAGAAGCCGACCACGAACGCGCGATCGGTCGCGGTCGCGTCGAGCACGCCCAGCGCGTCGGCGGCGAACTCGGCCTCCGCGTAGGCCGCGGGCTCGGCGGGCCTGTCCGAGCGGCCGTTGCCGCGTCCGTCGAACGTGACCACCCGGCAGTGCCGGGCCAGGTAGGGGATCTGCATCTTCCACTGCCGGGAATGGATGACCGACCAGGTCGGCAGGAGGAAGATGGTGGGCTCGCCGGAGCCGTGGACCTCGTAGTAGAGCCGCACCCCGTCGCGCTTGATGTAGCCGGACTCATCGGGGTATCGCGCCCGCGTCTGTTCGCTGGCGGGCTCAGTCATCTGGATATCCATTGTCCGATCCATTCCAGCAGCTCACGCTGCCCGGCCTCGGCGCCGCCCGGGCGCTTGATGATGATCCTGTCGCGCTCGGCGTAGCCGTCACGGACTGGCCGGCAGGCGCGCATCGCCGATCCTTCCTGCCGGTGCTGGCTCTTCCTCCAGCTGCCTGAGGACCACGCCGACCCGGCGCAGCGCCGCGCGGATCGGCAGCAGCTGGCGGTCAAAGCCGAGCAGCAGCAGCTCCTCCGAGCCGAGGAACGCGGACCCGACAAGCGCGGCCAGCTCCTCGGCGGTGAACGGGCCGAGCGAGCTGTAGCGGCGCCCAGCCTCGTGGACGACGTCGGCGAGCAGGCGGAACCAGCCGACCAGCAGCTCCCGCACCGCCTCGCCGACACTCGGGTTGGACCAGCCCGCCGCGATCATCTCCTGCAGTACCCGCACATACCCGGAGTCCAGGTCGTCCTCCAGGTAGTCGCAGGCGCGCTCGTAGCGGCGCCACAACGGCAGGTCCTGGGCGTACATGTCCCGCTGGCGGTCCAGGCGGCGCTGGTTTTCCTCCGCGAACAACGCCAGGATCAGCCCCTGCTTGGAGCCGAAGTGGTAGTGCAGCTGGCTGACCGGCACCCGCGCCTGCTCGGCGACCTTGCGCGTCGACAGGCCCGCGTAGCCATCGGCCAGCAGCCGGCCGCGGGCAGCCTCCAAGATCAGCGCGCGCGTATCAGCGGCGGCGACGTCCACCACCATCCGGCCTCCTCTCCAGACTGCTGTCCCTCAGATTCGTTCGGTCGTTCGATCGGCGTTTGACTATATGCTAACACACAGGTAGGTTCTGCTAGGTCGGTCGATCGACCGATAGATTTACCCGACTAACGGGGGACCAGCCGATGCGTATCGCCAGCCAGAACCGTCATGACGTCGTCATCGTGGGCGCACGGGTCGCCGGGGCAGCCACCGCCATGCTGCTGGCCCGCCTGGGGGCACGACGTGGTGGTCGTGGACCAGGCGTCATTCCCCAGCGACACCACCTCGACGCAACTGGTCGCGCGCAGCGGCGTTGTCCAGCTGCGCCGCTGGGGCCTGCGGGATGCTCCCAAATGGCCTGGGGCGGGAGCCGCTGGAGCGACCAGCCCGAGTTCGCCGTCGTGACGCATGGGGACTCCGTTGCCGCACTTGAGGCGTTTGCCGGGCCGCGCTGGCAGGAAGCCGTCATCGAGCCCGGAAGAAGAGCACATGCCGGCCCAGGTCTTCTGCGATCACTACGAGACCACCGAGACCGGCGCCATGATGGCTAATCGTCCTATTCGGTAAGGCATCGGAATCTTAATAGGACATGGCCGCATAATGACTCATTATTCCAATAATGGCAGGCCGGGCCAAGGCAGCTTCCTGGCCGTCGGACAAATATCGTGGCAAGCGAGGGGAAGCGAAATGCCGAAGGCGCCGATCATCTATAAAAGCACGCACCGGATCAAGTTCTCCGAACTCGATCCCTACGGCCACGTGAACACGGGGAACTACGCGACCTACTACGTCGATCATCGGATGGACGGCCTGCGGGACTATGCCGGCTGGGATCTGAAGACCCTGGGGACGTTGCCGTTCATGGTGTGGGTCCGGAGAATAGAGATCGACTTCCTACGGCCAGCCCGTGGAGATCAGGAGATCACGATCACGTCGTTCGTGCGCGAGTTCCGCGGCTCCGATGCGCTCATCGAGTGCAGCATGACCGGTTCTGCCGGAAAGGACGTATCGCGCTGCCTGATGACTGTTGCCCACGTCGACAAGGAAACGAATCGGGCGACGGACTGGCCGCCTGACCTCATGGCGCTGTTCTTCGAGAAAACACCTGAGCCGGCGGCTGGCCGGCGTGGGCGCCGTGACTCTGGGTTGCCGGGTTCCGTTAGGGCCAGCTAGGTGTCGCCGAGGCCGGAACACCGCTTGGCGCCCTCGTGCGGGCACTCCTGTGGGCACACGCGTGGTCCTTGCGGGCGTCGCTGGAGACGGCGGCGTCAGCCGGATGGCAGAGGAAGGCAAGACGATGATGAAACCGAGATCT
>DAIOWL010000517.1:0-5411 GCA_036758545.1 Streptosporangiaceae bacterium
TAGCTGCGCAGGACCGCGCCTACCCGGCGGCTGGCCTCGGCCACGGCCGCGTCGCGGGCCGCCGTGGCCTCGGCGGCGGTGAGGGTCCGGTCCGGGGCGCGGAACCTGAGCGTGTAGGCCAGCGACTTGCGGTCCTCGCCGACCTGGGCACCGGTGTACACGTCGAACAGGCGCACGCCTTCGAGCAGTTCCTTCGGCGCGCCCGCCACCAGCGCCGCCTCTACCTCGGCGGCGGGCACGGCCGCGTCCACGACCAGCGCCACGTCCTGGGTGGCGAGCGGGTAGCCGGACAGCTCCGGGGCCTGCACCGGGCCGACGGCCTCGGCCGCGGTGAACACCACCGACAGGTCAAGCTCCATCGCACAGGTCCGCGGCGGCAGGCCGAACGCCTGGATCACGCGCGGATGCAGCTCACCGGCGTGCCCGGCCAGCCACTCCCGCTGGCCATCGGAGTCCGCGACCTGAACGTAGATGGCCGCGCAGCGGCCTGGGTGCCAGGGTGCGTGCTTGTCGGCGCGGATATCGAGCGGGACCCGGCAGATCCGGCCGACCGTCCGGGCCGCCTCGATCGCGTCGGCCCAGTTCGCCGCGCGTCCCTTCCCCCACCAGCCGTCGAGCTCCTTCTCCCCGGTCAGCACCGCGCCGACGCGCAGCGGCTGGTCGGGCAGGGCGGCTTCCAGGCTGGCCAGTTCGGCCACGGTGGGCCCGCGGTCCACCGGGAGAATGGGCGCCGAGTCCGCTGCCCCGGGCCGGGGGCGGAAGACCAGGCCGATTTCGAACAGCGCGGTGTCGGCGAAGCCCCGCCCGATGTTCCGCGCCAGCACCCGGAACAGGCCGGGCAGCAGGGTGGTCCGCAGCAGCGGCTCGTCCTCGCTCAGCGGATTCGCCACCACGACCGCCGGGCGGCGCATGTCCTCGGGCGGCAGCCCGAGCAGGTCCGCGTCGGACCGCGACCCGAACGGTGACGACAGGATCTCCACGTACCCGGATTCGGCCAGCGTCCGGCCCACCGAGCGGCGCAGCCGCTGACGCGGCGTGAGCCCGCGCCCGGCCAGCGCGCGCGGCATCCGGACCGGGATGTTCTCGTAGCCTTCCAGCCGGATGACCTCCTCGGCCAGGTCGGCCGGGTCGGTCAGGTCGGGACGCCAGGAGGGCGGGGTCACCTCGAGCACCGGCACCACCGGCGCCGACGGCCCCGAACCGGCCAGCACGGGGGCGGCTGGTTCCTGCTCCACCCGCCACGGCGCGACGGTCGGGGCGGCCGCCCGGGTCTCCCGCACCGAGCAGCCCACCTCGCGCAGCCGCCGGACCACGGTGTTCCGGCCGTACACCACCCCGGCCACCTTGTCCGGGTAGTCCACCGCCATCGAGATCAGCACCGGCGTCACCTCGGCCGATGCGTGCGTGCAGCCGGGGAGCACGTCACCGCCGCCCAGGCCGGACAGCAGGGCCACCGCCTTGGCGCTGGCGCGCAGCGGCAGCTCGCGGTCCACGCCGCGCTCGAACCGGTAGGAGGCCTCGCTGTGCAGCTTGTGCCGACGGCTCATCTTGGCCGTTCCCCTGGCGTCGAAGTGAGCGGCCTCGATGACCAGGTCGGTGGAGGTCCCGTCGATCTCGGTCGACAGGCCGCCCATGGTCCCGGCCATGGAGATCGGCCCGGACCCGTCGGTGATCAGGATGTCAGCCGGGTCCAGGGTGCGGACCACGTGGTCGAGCGTCTCCAGCTTCTCCCCCGGCTCCGCCCGCCGGACGACGATCTCACCGGTCAGCTTGGACCGGTCGAACGCGTGCAGCGGCTGCCCGAGCTCGAACATCAGGTAGTTGGTCACATCCACCGCGAGCGACACGGAGCGGACCCCGCACCGGGCCAGCCGGACCACCATCCACAGCGGAGTGCGGGCCGACGGATCGAAGCCGCGCACCTCGCGCAGCACGAACCGGTCGCAGCCGGTCGGGTCGGCGATGCGGGCCGGATAGACGTCGGGGCCGACGTAATCCAGCGGCCCGCCGAGCAGGTCCGGACCGGGCAGGTCTGTCTCGGCCGGGTCGGTGAACGGCGCGCCGAACGCGCTGGCGAGCTCGCGCGCGAGCCCGCGCACGGACACGGCATAGCCGCGGTCGGGCGTCACCGCGATCTCGAACACCTCGTCACGCAGCCCCGCGTAGGACACGAAGTCCGCACCCAGCGGGGCGTCGGCGGGCAGCACGACGATGCCGGTGTGGTCATCGCCGAGCGCCAGCTCGCTGGCCGAGCAGATCATCCCCTCGGAGATGTGGCCGTAGGTCTTGCGCGCGCCGATCTCGAACCCGCCGGGCAGGACCGCGCCGGGCAGTGCGAGCGCAACCCGGTCGCCCACGGCGAAGTTGACCGCGCCGCAGATCACCCCGGACGCCTCGTCCGGCGGACCGGCCAGCTGGCTGTCGGAAACGGCGACCCGGCAGTACCTGATCGGCTTCTTCAGCCCGGTTAGCTCCTCGATCGAGAGCACCTGGGCGACCACCACGCCCCGGATGTCGTGCCCGACAGACTCGACCGATTCGACCTCGAGGCCAGCCGAAGTCAGCCGCCGGGACACCTCGGTGGTGTCCACCGGTTCGGCCAGGGGCACGTATTCGCGCAGCCAGGAAAGCGGCACTCGCATCTCAGATCTCCATCCCGAACGCCCGGCTGAACCGCACGTCGCCCTCTACCGCGTCCCTGATCTCGGTCAGCCCGTGCCCGATCATCAGGCTGCGCTCGATGCCGAGCCCGAACGCGAACCCGCTGTACCGGTCCGGGTCGATGCCGCAGGCCACCAGCACCCGGGGGTTGACCATGCCGCAGCCCGCGATCTCGATCCAGCCCTGCGACCGGCACACCCGGCACGGGTCGCCGCCGGGCTTGGCCGATGCGCCGCGGCAGACGTGGCACTCCATCGACACGTCGCCTGACGGCTCGGTGAAGGGGAAATAGTCGGTCCTGAACCGCGTGCGCAATCCCACGCCGAACATCGCGTCCACGAACGCCTGGATCGCGCCGCGCAGGTCGGCCATTGTCAGGCCCTCGTCGACCGCGAGCCCCTCGATCTGGTGGAACATCGGGCTGTGCGTGGCGTCGAGCGGGTCATGCCGGTAGGTGCGGCCCGGGCTGACCACGTACAGCGGCAGCGGGCGGGTGAGCATGGACCTGATCTGCACCGGCGAGGTCTGCGTGCGCAGCACCATGCCCGACTTGTGCTCAGCGCCCGCAGGGCTCTGGATGAAGATGGTGTCCTGCGCGTCCCTGGCCGGGTGGTCCGGGAGCATGTTCAGCGCGTCGAAGTTGTACCACTCCGCCTCGACCTCGGGCCCCTCGGCGACCTCGTAGCCCATCGCGACGAATACGTCGGACAGCCGGTCGCCGAGCGAGGTGACCGGGTGGCGCGCGCCGGCCGGGGTGCGGCCGCCCGGCAAGGTAACGTCGACCGCTTCGGTGATGAGCACCTGCCGGTCCCGTTCGGCCTCCAGCTGAACCTGGCGCTCGCGCAGTGCCTCACGGAGCCGGCCGCGGGCCGCGCCGACCCGCCGGCCCGCGTCGGCGCGCGCCTCGGGCGGGAGCGCCCCGATCTCCGAGCTGGCCAGCGACAGTGGCGCCCGGTCGCCCTCGTGCGCGATCCGCGCCGCCTTCAGCTCGTCGAGGGTGCCGGCCGCCGCGACGGCGGCGAGCGCCTCGTCGAGGACGCGGGCCACCTCGTCAGGCGCCAGCGAGGCCGTCGCCTTGGGGTCATAGTTCTTGTTCGGTGCGGACATGGGGTCCTGCTTCCTGCGGGCCGTACCTTAGCTTGGGTCTGAGGGGTCTGCGGGCCGGGATCTTTCCTGCCGAACGGGCGTGGCTGGCAGCGCCGCGTCAGCTTCGACGCGTCGGCGGGGCAGCGTCGGCCCTGCCTTTAGCGTCCCCCGCCATACGGCCAGGAGCCGATCGCCGTGCTGGATAGCCCGAAGGGAGATTACCGTACCGAGCGCCCACCCGGTGCCCGCAGCGGTGTCGCGCTCAGGCGGCAGCCGTCCCCGCGGGCACGGTAAATCGGAACTCGGCGCCGCCGCCGGGCGCGCGGCGCACGCAGATCGTGCCGCCGTGCGCCTCGACGAGGCCCTTGACGATGTACAGGCCAAGGCCGGTACCGCCGCCGTGCTGGCCTCTGCGGCTGCCGCCACGGGGCTTGCCGCGCCAGAACTGGCGGAACACCCGGGGAGCGACGTCCGGCGAGATGCCCTCGCCCTGATCGCGGACTGACACGGCGACCGCGGCGGGATCGTCCTCGCCCTCCAGGCGCGTCGGCTCGACCATGATCGTCACAATTCCGGCGCCGTGCCGGACGGCGTTTTCTACGAGGTTGCCGAGGATCTGGTCGATCTTGTCCGCGTCCAGCCAGGTCTCCGGCAGGCCTTCGAGCACCTCGAGCCGGAACCGGTCCTCTGGGTCCCCGGCGGCCACCCGGCCCGCGATGATCTTCCGGGCCCGGTCAGGCACGTCGACCAGCTGCCGGTGGACCTCCATCCGGCCGGACTCGATCCTGGACACGTCGAGCAGTTCGGTAATGAGCCTGGTCACGCGGTCGGCGTCGGCGTTCACCGTCTCCAGCATCACGCGCTTCTGGTCGTCGGTGAACCGGCCCCACTTGTTCAGCAGCGTGGCCGTGAAGCCCTTCACGCTGGTCAGCGGAGAGCGCAGTTCGTGAGCGACGGTAGACACGAGCTCGGCGCGGCTGCGTTCCAGCCGCTCCCGCTGCTGTGCCCCGCGCAGGCTGATGACGAGCTTCTTGACCGGCCGGGGGCCGCGCGTTCCGCCCTTGCGCCGGTCCTCTCTGACGTACCCCATCGAGACCAGGATCTCGGTGCCATCGGCCAGGTACAGGGATCGCTCGGGGTGACGGGTTCGGGTGGGCAGGCCGTGATAGGGATCGGCGTACACCCACCAGTCCCGGCCCTCGGCGTCGCGGAGCGGAAGCACGTCGAACACGAACTTGCCGATGACCTCGGCCGGATCCAGGCCGGTCAGGCGGGCGGCCACCCGGTTGAACACGATGATGCGGCCGGCTTCGTCGGCGACCACCACCCCGTCAGGAAGCTCGTCGGCGAAAACCAGGCTCCCGACCGGGACCGGGCCTTCGGGAAGCGGGCTGACGCCGGAAACCTGACCCTGGGCAGTATCCCGGTCCGCAGGCGTCCCAGCCGGTTGCGGGACCGAAGACGCCCGGCTCGATATGAGCTCGTCCACTGCAGCGAAGCCTCCGTCCGGCGAGGCCGCACTACAAGAGCCCGGCGGCCGGAAGTGGTCACGGTTTGGGTGACGGATTGTGATCAGACTCTAGCGCGTATACGAGCTTTGTGACAGTCCTGAGACGTGAATTCTCTATGTTGTAGCTCAAATACGCTAAGCCATCAATTTGCTA
>DAIOWL010000518.1:0-1073 GCA_036758545.1 Streptosporangiaceae bacterium
CATGCCGTTTCCCGGACTGGGCCGGGTCGAGCGGCACGGCAGCGCCTTCCGGTGGGTCCCGGCCAGCTAGAGCGGCTCCCGCAGAGCCCGGTTAGCGGCGGGCGGATCGGGCGGCGATCGCGTAAGACCCAGGGCCGGCCCCGGTCAGACGGCGGCCTTCGGTCCAGACCGCGCGGAGCGTGCGGGTCAGGTCCACGCCGGTGACCGGGACCGCGCGCAGCGTCCCGGCGGCCAGTTCGGCCGCGACGGCCAGCGAGCTGAGCACGGCCGGGCCGGCCCCGGCCGCGACCGACGCCTGCGGTGAGGCTGGGAGCATGGCACAGACTCTGGACCTCGCTGGGGCGGGCACGGTCGGGCGGACGGATGAACGCAGGCCGTTCGGCCTGTTCAAAGACCTGGATTGGCCGGGAGACGTGTTCCGCGACCTCGGCCCGAACTGGTTTACCTCCGTCATGGGCACCGGCATCGTGGCGAACGCCGCGGCGGTCCTGCCGCTGCAGGTGCCCGGGCTGTGCGGGTTCGCCACGGCTGTGTGGGGCTGGCCGCGGCCTTGCTGGTGGGGCTGATCGCGGCCTGGGTGGTGCACTGGACGCGGTATCCCGAACGGGCCCGGGCGCACGCCTCGAACCCGGTGATGGCGCAGTTCTGGGGCGCGCCCGCGATGGCCCTGATGACGGTGGGAGCGGGCACGCTGGTCCTCGGCCGGAGCGTGATCGGGCCCGCCGCGGTAGGCATCGACGGGGTGCTGTGGCTGGCCGGGACGGCGCTCGGCCTGATGACCGCGGTCTGGATCCCGTACCTGATGATGACGCGGCACGACATCGGATCCGGGGACGCGTTCGGCGGCTGGCTGATGCCGGTCGTCCCGCCGATGGTCTCCGCGGCTACCGGCGCGCTGCTGATCCCGCACGTGGGTTCGGCCCAGGGACGGCTGACGCTGCTGCTGGCGTGCTACGCGATGTTCGGCATCAGCCTGTTCGCCTCGGTGATCATCATCACCCAGGTGTGGTCGCGGCTGGTGCTGCACAAGGCCGGCAGCGCGGTCATGGTGCCGACGCTGTGGATGGTGCTCG
>DAIOWL010000518.1:1083-5403 GCA_036758545.1 Streptosporangiaceae bacterium
TTCGGCATCAGCCTGTTCGCCTCGGTGATCATCTCGCTGGTTGCCCGCACTCACCTGGACGTGCTACGGGGCGCCTCGGTCCTGCTGTTCGCCTTGCTGCTCGTAGCCTGGCTGGTCGTGGCGTCGCGGACGGCTCGGGGCGTCGCCGGCGGGCGCCTCTTTAAGCCGATACCTTCGGCTGCGCCCGCGGGTGACCTTCGGTTTGAGGCTTGAGGTACTCGCATTGACTTCCTCTCCGCTCTAAAGGGCGGAGATTCCCGTCTGTCACGCCGCTTGCCGGTGTGACTTCGGGTGGGTTCCTGCTTCGCCGCGCTGCGCCACCCCGCAGGAGGGTGGTCTTACCTGCGCTCCACAGGCTGTAACCGCCAGCCCAGCGGCCCTGGCGACGTTCACCGCCGCATTGATGTCCCGGTCCAACCGCGTCCCGCACGCCGGGCACGTCCACTCCCGGACATGCAGAGGCTTCGGGCCGTCCTTGATCCCACACGCTGAGCACGCCTGGGAGGTCGGCACGAACCGACCGATCCGATAGAACGCCCGGCCGTGCAGCCGGGCCTTGTACTCCAACATCGCCACAAAGCCGGACCAGCCGGCATCGTGGACGGACTTGGCCATGCGGGTGCGGGCGAGTTCTTTCACTGCCAGGTCTTCCACGGCGACCGCTTGGTTGTCGCGGATCAGCGCTGTAGAGAGCTGGTGATGGAAGTCCCGCCGCGCGTCCGCCACCCGCACATGGGCGCGGGCAAGCCTCATCCTGGCCTTCTCCCGGTTGCGGGAGCCCTTTTCCTTGCGGGACATGTCCCGATGCCTGCGCTTGAGGTTCTTCTCGGCCCGACGCAGGAACCGGGGTGAGCTGATCTTTGTGCCATCCGACAGGATGGCGAAATGCTTCAGGCCGAGGTCAATACCCGCCACCGGGTCAGTCTCGGGCAGCACGCCGGGCTCGGCCTCCACCACGAACGAGGCGAAATACCGGCCGGCAGAGTCCCTGATCACGGTCACCGACGACGGTTCGCTGGGAATCGGCCTAGACCAGCGGACAGGCACCTTACCTATCTTGGGCAGGCGCAGGTTCCCGTCCGGGAGCACCTTGAACCGAGCATTGGCCGTGAACCGGACAGACTGCCGGTGATCCTTGCGAGACCGGAACCGTGGCAACCCGATCTTCGATCCCTTCCGCTCACCTTTGAGCGAGGCGAAAAAGTTCCGGTACGCAGCGTTCAGGTCGGCAAGAGCCTGCTGCAGCACCACCGCGGACACGTCGCCTAGCCACGCCCGCTCCGAGGTGGCTTTCGCCGCAGTCAGCCGAGCCGACATTTCTGCGTCCGTAAGGTAGGGCAGCCCGGCCTCGAACGCTGCTTGCCTGGCGTCAAGCGCATCGTTGAACACCACTCGCGCGCACCCGAACGCCCGGGCAAGCGCTGTCCGCTGCCCTGGCGTCGGGTAGAGGCGGTAGTTATACCGGAGTTGCATATCGAAATTATACTCGATTTAAAGTTCGAATGGGTGATATACATGCCGGCAGCTATCGCGTTTATCTCGCATGTCGCTTGGTTCCGTTACCAAGTGCTAGCACCAGGTATCCGCTGCGTGGCATCTTGGAACGACTGAAGGAGATTCATGCAAGACGTATGCGCGGACTTCGACTGCGACCAGCCACGTTCAGCGAGCGGGACTGGTAACGAGCGGACGGTAGCCGCGTGTTACTTGACGTAGGCGATGGGCATGACGGGGGGCGCCTGCGGGAGGGGTTCGGACTTGTACTGGGCGCGGATGCCCTCGATGTAGTGGCGGCAGCGCTCGGTGAGCCCCTCGGCCGTCTGCATGCGGCCCTTGGTGACGAGGATGCCCAGGTCGGCGCCGTGGAACTTGAAGTCGCCCGGACCGTAGACGCGCATGAAGAAGGCCTCGTCCTCGGTGGTGATCTCGTGCCAGTCGTTGGTGACGTGCTCGAAGGTGAGCGCGCCGCCGTCGGACAGGCGCCAGGCGCCGGTACGCGGGGCGGCCAGGATGCGCTCGACGTCGTCGCCGGGCTCCTTCATGATCAGCTGGGACCAGACGTCCACCGCGGCCAGCGCGCGCCAGCGGTCGTTGATCTCCTCCACGTCGACCGTGTAGTCCACGTCCATGAACTCGAGCAGGTGAAACAGGAACAGCGGCACGTCGGCGTAGGCGCCCGCGGTGACGTTCGTCATCGACGAGGCCCCGGAGATCCGCGGGTTCAGCTCACCCAGGTAGACCGCGCCGGTGTCGGTGTCCATCAGCACGTCGACCTCGAAGAAGCCGAGGTAGCCCTCCTGGGCCAGCCGGTCGCCCAGGCGGCGGACGTGGCTGATCGCGATCGTCCGGTCGGCCTCGGACAGCGCCTCGGGGAACACGTCGTTGCCGCACCAGCCGCCCTTGTACGGAGTGAGCTCGGGGTAGCCGGTCAGGTCGGTCATGAACGGGCCGACGATGGTGCCGTGCCTGGTGATGCAGGCCTCCACCGCCGCGGCCTGGTTGTTGATGCGCTTCATCACCTTGAGCTGCTGGCCGACGATGTCGTCGGCGAAGTCGTCCCAGTCCCCTTCGGACTTGATGAAGAACGTGGTCTTGCCGGAGTCGCCGTACGGTGTCTGCACCACGAGGTCGTCGCCGAGCCCGGCCTCCTGGGCCAGCGCGGCGAGCTCGGCGTAGCTGTCCGCGTGGCCGAGCACGTTCGGGACCGACGGGGCGCCCGCCTCGTTGCCCAGCTGGGTGGTGACGATCTTGGAGTCCAGGCGGCGGCGCAGCGAATCCGCCGGGAGGACCAGCGTGTAGCCCTGCTCCCGGCAGATCTCCTCGGTCTCTTCGTCGAAGAACACCATCGCGACCATCGGCGTCCCGCCACGGCGGGACAGGTACTCGCGGACCTCGGGGTCGCGCAGCAGGTAGTTGTTGATCTGCTCGCTGGACTCGAACTCGACGTACGGGCGGTTCTCCGGGGTGAACACCCGGGGATGCTGGCCGTCCCAGGAGTCGTAGTAGGCGATGTACTGGAAGTTGCGCACCCACCGGTCGATGCCGAGCAGGTTGAAGGCCGTCGGGCCGACGAAGTAGATCGGCTGCTGGTTAGTCCGGAAGAACGTACGGATCTCGGCGATGCCGTTGAGGTGGCGGGATCCGGCGGAGCTTGCTGAACCTGGCGTGGCAGTCACGAAGCCTCCCTGTCGGCAGAGATACCGCCAGGTTAAGCTCGAGTCGGTCCACCGTCGAGAAGCGATCTTGAGCGGCCGTCAGACCACGGTGGGGCGCGGCGGCGGCACCGTGTCGCCGTGGCGGCTGAGGCCGGAGACGACCCCGGCCAGCCGGCGCCCGCCGGGACCCCGGGGATCGCGGCCGGCCAGGAACCCGCCGACGGCGTCGAAGGCGCGCAGCGTGTCCTCCAGGTACGCCGGATTCTGCGCGTCCGGCCAGGTGGAGAACTTCACGCAGACCGTGCCGGTGCGCCGGCTGACGTGCAGCATCTGGCCGTAAATGCCCAGGCCCAGGAGAACGTCGCCGTAGGCACCGGGGCGGAACCAGAACTGGTGCCGGTACCACCCGCCGGGAAATGCCCACTCGGCGGGCGAGGCGGCGAACACGCTCCTGGTGTCGGCGTCGACGGCCCAGGCCCGGCGCAGCCACTGCGGCGGCACCACGCGGCGGCTGCTCCCGGTTCCGTCCGGAACCTGGCCGCCGTCCAGCAGCATCTGGCCGAACCTGGCCACGTCGCGGGCGGTGGCGCATAGGCCCCCGTCGTGTACCGCGGTGCCCAGGCCGTCGCGCAGCAGGAGGGCGTCGTGTTCGGCCCCCATCGGCGCCCAGATCAGCTCGGAGATGAGCGTGGCCATGGGCCGGCCGGCCGCGCGCTCGCACACCCAGCCCAGCACGTCGGACTCGGCCGACCGGTACAGGAACCGCTCGCCGTGCGGCGCCTCGGCCTGCAGCGTGGCCAGGAACCGGTAGAGCCCGCGGGGCTCCCCCTGGCCGGGCTGCCAGCCGACCCACTCGTCGAGCCGCCTGATGTCCGAGTCCGGGTTGGCGTACTCCTCGCCGAACCTGACCCCGCTGCGCATGTCGTAGACCTGCCGGACCGTGGCGCCGGCGAAGCCGCTCCCGGCCAGTTCGGGAACGTACACGGTGACCTCGGCGTCCGGGTCGAGCTCGCCACGGTCGATGAGCACGGCGGCCACGCAGCCGACGACGGACTTGGACACCGACATCAGCGCGTGCGGCCGGTCCGCCGCGCCCAGCGGGCCGTACCACTCGGTGACCAGCGCGCCGTCCTGCAGCACCAGGTAGGCGTCGGTGTAGGTGTCG
>DAIOWL010000519.1:0-303 GCA_036758545.1 Streptosporangiaceae bacterium
GCCTCAGGACGGCCCGGCCGCGGGCGGCGGGCAACCTCACGCGGGCGGAGCCGCCCGTCCCCGGGACCGGGCGGTGATCAGCGCCGCGACCGCGACCACCAGCGCGGCCAGGCCGGCGATCAGCCCGGTGATCCCCGGCCAGGACGGGCTGCCGCCGGAAGCGGAACCGCTGGTCTCCGTCTGGCTGGCCCCTGTCTGGCTGGCCGTCGCGGGCTGCGCGCCGGCCGCCGCGGCGAGCTGGAGCACAGGCGCCGGGTGGTCGGGCTCGGTTCCGTTGGCGGACTTCTCGTCCCAGTTCACGGT
>DAIOWL010000519.1:357-4242 GCA_036758545.1 Streptosporangiaceae bacterium
GATCTACGTGGCCGCTCGGCTGGCGCGCGTCCACGCACCCGAGCCGGTGGCGGTGAAGTCGACCTGGGCGACGTAGTCGGTGATCGTGTCCCCGTCGTCGTCGGTGAGCGGATGCGGCAGCGGCTTCTTCGTCACCTTCGCCGTCCAGCCCGCCTTCGGCTGCACGTCGACCGAGGTGAACGGGGTCGCGGCCGGGAAGGTGATCAGCAGCCCGGTCGTGGAGGCGGTGTCCGACTCGGACGGCACGCGGAACGTGATGACGCCGGAGCCGCCCTGGACCGCGTCGACGCCGGAGACCTTGACGTGCGCCGAGGCCGAGCCGGCGAACACCAGGCCGGCGATAAGGAAGCCGCTGGTGAGCGCGGCTGAGGTGACAAGCCGCCGTCCGCCCTTCATGTGCCTGCCAGCTGGAGGAAGGTCACCGCCATGCCGGCCGCCATCAGCGAGCCGATTCCGGCGCCGCGCAGGGCACCCCGGCCCGGGCGCACCCAGAGCGTCGTGGCGAAGTACAGCGCCGCGCCGAAGAACGCCGCGCAGAGCAGCAGGCAGCCGGCGCTCACCCACCAGGCGGGCGCGCCCAGGGCCATCGCCGCCGGGCCCGGGCCCGCGGCCGCCGCCATGCCGGGCATGGCACCCATCGACCCCGCGGTCCCCGCCGTCCCGCTCCCGGCCGGGACCGTCGCGGGGGTGGTCAGGGCCGACATCGCCACGGCCATCCAGACCATGGCGCCCATCATCGCCGCGTAGTACCAGCTCGTACCGTGCCCCCCGGCCGGTTCCCCGGCCCGGGTCCGCGCGCCGAACAGGGCCTGCCCGACGAACCACCCGCCCCCGGCGGTGAACACGGTGACCTGCGCGATCGCCGGGATGTGCGCGCCCCAGGACCACGACATGCCGATCATCACCGCGCACATGACCGTGTGCAGCCCGGCGCCGACCGCGGGCACCAGCCGACGGCGGCCCGCGGGAAACAGGTCGCGGCCCGCGGTGGCCAGGTACCACGCCCCGAGGCCAGCGAACAAGGCCGACAGCACCCAGCGGGAGGCCTCGTTCCCGATCACCCCGTATCCTTTCGCCGGAAAGGCATCGCATATTTGACCGCGACCATTATTAACGCCACGCTACAATTCAGGCAAGTTTTTTCCGGCAACGATAAACCCATCTGGGGTATGCCATATACCCGGTGATGGTATCGGCCGCGGAGCCGTAAACCGGGGGCGGGTATCAGCGTCCCACCAGGATAGATACCCGTGGGAATACCGAACCGGACCAGAAAGGCGCTAACAGAATTAATGGCGCGTTGGATTGGTCCGGTTAAACGAGCGAGGGACGAAACGGCGGGGAACCGGGGCCGGCCGAAGACCGACACACCAGGGCCAGCGTCAGCCGGCAGGGGCGCCACTTCGGTGGTGTAGCCGGCCGCCTCGACCACGTCGACGAGGTCGTGCGGTGAGAGATTGGGCGGGGCGGATGCCCAGGCCCGTTCGGTACTCAAGTTGACGGAGGCGGTGACGCCGCATGCGGCGCAGGTCATGCCGCCGATGACTAGCTCGTGCGGGGACGGCTGCTGGAGCACCACGCCACACGGTACCTCGAGTACTACACGGCGTCGTAGTGGGCCGGCGGCGGCTACGATGACGATCGTGTCCACTCGCCAGATTGCTGTCACCGGGATGACCTGCGACCACTGCGCCAGGGCCGTTCGGGCCGAGATCAGCAGGCTCCCCGGCGTCACCGGGGTCGACGTCGACGTCACCGCGGGCACCGTCCGCGTTTCCGGTGACCCGCTGCCCGGCGACGTCCCGCTGCGCGAGGCCGTGGAGGAAGCCGGATACGAGTTCGCCGGCTAGGCCCGCCCGCCGAGCGCTCCGGCGTATGCCACTATCTCTATCGTGGCGAGTTCAGCAGCGGATAGGGCCTCCGTCGCCGCTCACCTGGCCTCGTTCCCGCGCATCGAAATAACGCGACCCGGCCTGCGGGCCGCGTCGGTGGCCGTGTGCGTTCTTCTGCGGCAGGACGTGCCCTGCCTGCTGATCACCAGGCGGGCATCCGGCCTGCGGAATCACTCCGGGCAGTGGGCGCTGCCCGGCGGAAGCCGCGAGCCGCGCGAGGCCGTCGAGGAAACGGCGCTGAGGGAACTGCGCGAGGAAACGGGCGTGGTGGCCGGGGCGGGCGATGTCCTGGGCACCCTCGACGACTACGCCACGCGGTCCGGCTTTCTCATCACTCCCGTGGTCGTGTGGGGCGGCCCCGTCGGCACTCTCGTCCGGCAGTCGTCGGAGGTGGCCCGGATCCACGTGATCCCGCTGGCGGACTTCGACCACCCGCCTCAGCTCCTGCGCATCCCGGAGTCACCCGCGCCGGTCCTTCGGCTGGCGCTGCTGGGCGGCCATGTGTACGCTCCGACCGCCGCCGTCATCCACCAGTTCTGCCAGCTGGCGCTGCACGGCCTCGTGACCCGGGTGGCCCATTTCGAGCAGCCCGTATTCGCCTGGCGCTGACGCCCATTATGACTGTGAACCGGATGCCACCCGCCGAGGTCGAGGTGTCGGCGGATCTGGTACGGCGGCTGCTCGCTGATCAGCACCCTGACCTCGCGCGCCTGCCCGTGGAGTTCCTCGCGAACGGCTGGGACAACGAGCTGTACCGGGTCGGGGACGGACTGGTGGCGCGGCTGCCCCGCCGCGCCCTGGGCGCGCAGATCATCGTCAACGAGCAGCGCTGGCTGCCCGAGCTCGCCCCCAGGCTGCCCCTGCCCATCCCGTCTCCGGAACGGACCGGGGTACCCGCCTGCGGCTACCCCTACTCCTGGAGCGTGGTGCCGTACCTGCCGGGCGTGCCCGCGGCTACCGCCAGCTCCTTCGACCCGGCGGCCGCCGCGGCCGCCGTCGGCGGGTTCCTCGGCGCGTTGCACGTCCCCGCCCCGGCGGACGCGCCGGCCAACCCGTTCCGTGGCGTCCCGCTGGCCCAGCGCGCCGGTACCTTCGCGGCCAATCTCGCCCTGATCGGCGGCCGCGTCGACCGGGACGCGGTGCTGCGCGCCTGGGTCGCGGCGCTGACGGCCCCCGGCTACGACGGCCCGCCCGTGTGGCTGCACGGCGACCTGCACCCGGCGAACATCCTGGTGAACGACGGCCAGGTCAGCGGCGTGATCGACTTCGGCGATATCACCGCGGGCGATCCGGCCAGCGACCTGTCGGTGGCCTGGATGCTGCTACCGCCCGACTGCCATGACATCTTCTGGTCGGCCTACCAGGCGGCGGGCGGGCGGGCCGACGATGCCCTGCGGGCGCGGGCCAGGGGCTGGGCGCTGAACTTCGCGGTCGTGTTCCTGGCCCATTCCGAAGACAATCCGGTTCTCCGTCACGTCGGCCGCCGCACCCTCAGCACCGTGCTGGAGAACCGGCTCGGACCAGCCGGTTGACGAGCCGGGCGGTCCGGCTTGAAAACGTGTTGCTGCCGGGTTGACCGGCTGCTGCACTAGAGGTAGCTGACGCGACAGGCAAGCGACGGAAGGCGGTACCGGTGGGCGGGGCGGCGGGGCCGGGTGCAGGCCAGGACATCGGCGACCGGATGAAGCTGCACCGGCATCTGGTGCGCCTCGACGGGCGGCAGTACACGGTCATCACGCCCAGGCCGGGCACTGGTCCGCGGTTCAGCACCAACCGCTACCACGAAACCTGGCACGTGCTGTCCGGTCTGCCGGGCTCGCGGCTCCTCGCGCATCTGCTGTGGGGCCTGGCCTACCAGCGCGCGCCGGCCTCCACGCTCACGCCTTACCTCTACGCGCAGATCGCCTTCGCGATGCTCGGCGGCTGGCTGCTGTTCGCGCGGATCCCCGACCGGACCTCGCTGTTCGGCATCGGCTCGATCGCCGTCTGCGGC
>DAIOWL010000519.1:4252-5402 GCA_036758545.1 Streptosporangiaceae bacterium
CCATCGGACCCGATCGCCGTGGTCCCGGCGAGGCTCACCACGCTAGGTGCGCAAGCCGCCCGGCAACTCCGGCAGCGGCTGCCGCTGGGCATACCCGTCGGCACCGTCCGCTGGCACACTCCCGGGCTGGCACCCGCGGTCACCGCCTTCCGGCACGAGCGCGACCGTCCGCCGGGCCAGCGGCCGTGGTACCCGCCGCCGGACGCCCGGCACCGTATCAGCCGGATCGGCGGCATGCTCACCCTGACCGCCACGGCACCGGAACTGAAGAGCTGGGCAGTCGCCGTCGCCCAGCTCGGCGACTGGCTCCAGGACGGCATGGACTATACCGACCTGGACGGCACAGACGGGGAAATCCAGGTCTTCACCGACTACACGCGTCGCGTGTCCGCCGCCCGGACAGCCCGCCGGGACATCCTCGCCGGACCGGCCGGCGCGCTGTCGCCCGCCGATCAGCAGCCACTGATCTGGCAACGCGGCACCGCGATTCTCGCCACCTGATCGAGGAATACGACCGCCGCCGAGCGGCGGAGCAGAAGGTACGGTCTAGCTGGCGTACTGGGTGGGGGTGGTGGTGTAGGTGCGGCCGGCGGGGGTGTGCCAGACCAGGACGCCGGGTTCGGGTTGCTCCAGCCGCCAGCCGTCGGCTTGCTTGCAGCGATGGTGGTGCCGGCACAGCGGGGCCAGATTGCACTCGCAGGTCCGGCCGCCGTCGTGGTGGGGGCGGGTGTGGTCCAGGTCGCAGCTCGCGGCGCGGCGGCCGCAGCCCGGCGCGGTGCAGGTCGCGCTGCGGGCCCGGACCAGGTGCTGAAGCCGGCGGCCGGGCCGGTAGCGGCGCTCGGCCCGGGCGTGGTGGCACGGCCCGCGGATGACCGGGGTGAGCTCGGTGATGGTCAGGAAGTCCAGCAGGCCGCGCAGGGGCAGGGGCCCCGGCGGTCCCTGCCCCGGGGGGCCTTGTCCCGGCGGCCACCGGCGGGGCCCGGCGGCGCAGCCGTGCGCGGCCGCGGTCCCGTCCGGGTGCAGCACGGTCACGCACCACCGGGTGGCCGGGTGCCGGGCGGCCGCGGCGATCAGGTCCCGGGTGTCGGCGTGGTCCAGGATTCCGAACCCGGCGACCTCACCGGGCGGCCCGAAATCGCCGCCCAGCGCG
>DAIOWL010000520.1:0-5395 GCA_036758545.1 Streptosporangiaceae bacterium
CACGGACCAGGCGGTGCCGTTCCAGTGCAGGGTCCGGGCAACGGGCACCGGGACGCCTGCGATGGTCTGCTGGGGGGCCTGTCCGCTGGCCCAGATGTCGGTGGCGCTGGCGGCGCTGATCCTGTCCACCGAGATCAGCCCGGCCGGGCTGGCGACGATCGACCAGGCCGTGCCGTTCCAGTGCTCGATGACGGCCTTGTTGGCGACGCTCGCGCTAGTGTCGTGCACGTTGTTGAAGCCGTTGCCGACCGCCCAGGCATTGTTAGCCGAGATCGCCGTCACGCCGCTGAGCCCGGTCGGCTCGGCGGTGTTCGCCGTCTTCACGATCGACCAGGCCGTGCCGTTGTAGTGCATGGCCAGCGTGAAGCGTACGGTACTGGTGCCCTGGATCGCGGTCGTGGTGCCCACCGCCCAGATGTCGGTCGCGGAGACCGCCGAGATCCTGGACAGCGCCGCGTTCGCGAAGCTGGTCCCGGACGGCACGGCCGGTACCGGCACCGGAACCACTGACCAGGCCGTGCCGTCCCAGTGCTCGGCCAGCGGCCGGGCGTCCTTGCCCTGGCCGACGGCCCAGGCGCTGGCCGGGCTGAGGTCGGCGACGTCATACAGCGATGCCAGCCTGCCGCCGCTGGCCGCGGCCGGCGTTGGCACGATGGTCCACGCCGTGCCGTTCCAGTGCGCGGCGAGGGTGTCGTGGCTTGCGGCGTTGAGGCTGTTCGTGTTGCCGACGGCCCAGGCGTCGTTCGGGCCGCTCGCGGAGACGCCGAGCAGGCGCTCGTTTTGGCGGACGATGTTCGACGTCGGGGCCTGCTGCCATTGCGTGCCGTTCCAGCGCTCGGCGAAGATCTGCGAGCCCGCGTCCTCGCCGGCCCCCGGGAACTGGCCGACGGCCCAGGCGTCGGTGGCGGTACGCGCGGAGACGGCGTTAAGGGTCGTGGCGGACGGGTTGACGCTGGGCACCACCGTCCAGGCCGGCGTCGCGGCCATGGCCGTGCCGGCGAGCAGGGCCAGTGAGGCTCCCGTTGCCAGCGCCGCGGGGATGAGTCGATGTCGCATGCTGGTTCCTTCGTGGTTACGTGAACGGCTTGGACCAGCACCAGACCGTAGAAAACATGGCTGAAACGACGCTGATGTGGCGTTGAAACGGACAGCTCGCCCTGGATCATGCCAATTCACGGACTCGCGCTTGCAGCGGGACTGCCCTGCGCTTATCTGACCTCCGAGAGGTGCGGGAGCCGACCGGTCCGGCACTGCCGGTCATACCTCGCCGTTCACTATCGTCATCCGGCATCCCGGCCCCCCTCGGATCTGTGCTCCTGGCAGCCGGGGAGAAAGAGCGTCAGGCGCATCTTCCCGTCTATCCGATCTAGACACGAAATGTTACGCAACGGGGCAATTCTGTCTCGCCGCGAGCTCACGGATACGAGCCGACAGCCATCGAGCCGCCCGAAGTCCGGTGTTATAGAAGGTGTGATCCGCCGGAATTGATAATCATCATGGCTTTGACTCTCGCATCGCCGCCGATGGGTACTGCCTTGACTCCTGCTTCGCGGTGAGTCAGCATCGGACAGGAAGGTCCGAGCAAAATCGGGCAAGTTCGTAGACGGAAGGACGACCCATGCGGCTAACGTTCCTCGGCAAAGACACGCAAGGCGGGAACTCCCCCACGCTGTGGGAAACCGACGACGGCCAGTACGTGATCCAGGGCTTCACCCTCGATGCTGAATCCCTGGCCCAAGTCGGGACGCTACCGAACGGGGAGGCCGTCATCCGCGTCCCGAAGAAGCTGATGCGTCACCTGAAGGAGGCCCGTGGAGCCGCTGAGCTATGAGGACTTCAAGACGCTCGCCCTGGCCGGTAAGCGTGCCTTTCACCTAGAGCAGCGCGACGCATACAACGTGGCGGCAGAGGACGGGCCGTTCGGCCGCTGGCTGCGCGGCGAGCCGGACGACTACGGCTGGCATCAGGACTGGCTGGGCTTCCTGCGCCGGGCCACGGCGGCGGGCGTTGCCGTGCAGCGGGTGCGGCTGGCGTCGGTCCCACATACCGACTACGTCCGCTGGGGCCTGGACGTCTCTTCGCTCAACATCGAGGCGGGCGAGGACATCCGCTACCTGCCGCGCCACCTCGCCGACGGCATCACGCTGCCGGACGAGGACTTCTGGCTGCTGGATGACGACACCCTCATCCTGAGCGTGTTCTCGGCCGACGGCCGCACCGGCGGGTTCGCCGGCGAGCCGGACCCGGACCTGCTCAGGCAGTGCCTGGTCGCCCGCGACCGGGTGTGGGACCGGGCCATTCCCTACGCCCGGTACGCCGGGTAAGGCGCCCTGAGTCAGTCTTGACCACCTCAGCCGACCAGGCCCGCGCGTCCCTGGGGATCCGCCTGCGCGACATCCGCAGGGACGCGGGCCTGCCCGCCGTCCGGCTCGCCGAGCTAGCCGGCTGGCTGTCGTCCAAGGTCTCCAAGATCGAGCATGGCAAGCAGACCCCGTCGGAGGAGGACCTGCGGGCCTGGTGCGAGCACTGCGGCGCCCTGGGCGAGCTGCCCGACCTGGTGGCCGCGGTGCGGAGCATCGAAACGCAGTTCGCCGAGTGGCGGCGCATCGTGCGCAGCGGCACCAGGCGCCGCCAGCAGGCGTCGGCGGCGGTGTACGAGCGGACCCGGCTGTTCCGCATCTACGAGCCCGCGGTCGTGCCGGGCCTGCTGCAGACGCGCGAGTACGCCGTGACCGTGCTGTCGAGCTTCATCGACTATGTGCGCGTCCCCGACGACGCGGAGGAAGGCGCGGCAGCGCGGCTGGAGCGACAGCGAATCCTCACCCACGGAGACCGCCGCTTCCACATGGTGCTGGGACAGCAGGCGCTGCACACCAACGTCGGCGGAACCGAGGTCATGGCGGGCCAGCTGCAGCATCTGCTGGCCGTGCTCGGGCTGCCGCGGCTGCGGCTGGGCATCATCCCGTTCGACGCGCCGTACCGGGTCCCGCTCAACAACGGCTTCTGGATCCTGGATGAGGCGCTCGTCCAGTTCGACACCTACAGCGCGGAGCTCTCGCTGGTCAGGCCGGACGAGATCGCGCTGTACGGGCGGGCCTTCGAGCGGCTGGCGGCGCTGGCCGTCTACGGCGCGGAGGCCCGGGCGATCCTCGCCCGGACACTTGACCGGCTGGCTGCGAAAAGTTCTTGAGCAAATTCGAGCAAATCTCTTGGCTCGGATCCGACTGGTCCGTACCGTCCTGCACATGCAACGCGAGGATTCTGGCCGCGAGGGCGCCGGGCACTCCCTGACATTTCTGGTGTCATGAACGGCCTTACCCTGATACCCGAGCAGGCTTCCGTACCGAGGAGCCAATGGACATTTCAAAGTGTGCTTTCCATCGGAGCATTGCCGACAGCGACGCCGTGCGCCCGGCTTCATGCCCGTAATATCGCATGCGAATGGGGCCTGCATGACCTTGCCGACACGATCGAATTGATCGTCTCTGAGCTTGTCACCAACGCGGTCAAGGCTTCGGCGGGCCAGGACCAGCGCCCGCACTACACCGACGAGCACGGCTTAGCTTGTATCCATCTCCGGTTGTCGACCGACCGGCGAGCAGCGCTCGTGGAAGTGCGGGACGAGAACGTCACGCTGCCTGCGCCGAACCAGCCCGGTCCGGACGATGAGAGCGGACGCGGTCTCATGCTGGTTGAAGCCCTGGCCGAACAGTGGGGGTGGGATCCGGCTGCCAATGGCAGAGGGAAGATCGTGTGGGCGCTGGTCGGAAGCTGATCCGGCTGTCAGTCTGCGGCTTCCCAGTCGGGGTCGCGGTCGATTACACGCTCAAGGACGCGCGGAGATGGTGGGATCTCGGGCTTGGGCGGCTGCAAGATCGGCTTCCTGCGGGGTCCGCTCCAGGCGGGAAACGCCGGTCTGAGGCTGCCGTAATCGGGGTCCTCGGACGGGATCATCTGGCTCTGCCGGTCGGCGAGCCTGTCTGCGAAGGTCCGGTGCCCGGCGGCCAGGTCTTTTGTCCACTGGCCTATCCCGCTGGTCGGCTCGTCCGGGGTGAGGGCGAGATCACCGCGCTGAGTCTGGGTGGCGGGCTCGGGTTCGGCGGAGCGCAGCGGCGGGAAGTACTGGCCGGGGTGACGGCGGCGCAGTTCGGCGTCGGCGACGATAGCGAGCTGGCGCTGGGCGCGGGTAGCAGCCTCCCAGTCGACGCGGTCGGCCATCGTCTGGGCGAAGACGGTTTCGCGCTGCCGGTAGGCCCGCTCCAGGGCCTGGTACCCGACGGCCAGCTTGTGCCCGGCCGCGGCTTGACCTTGGTCGCCGCGCTCGGCGGCGGCGTGGGCCTCGACGCTGGCGCGCAGGCCGGACAACCGAGCGTCCCAGGCGGCGGCGCGGACCTGGCGGAGCTCGTCGCCGACGTACCGCGGCGCCCAGGCGGTCTCGATGGGGTAGGTGTCGCGCAGATGCAGCAGCCGGCCGTCCGGCATACCGCGCACGTCCGGGCCGTCTACCGGGCCGAGGGCGGCCAGGGCCTGGTGCCAGGCAGCCCGGGCGCCGGGGGCGGCCGCTACCGGCTCTGGGCCGATCGGGTCGGCCGGATGTTCATAGCCGGACAGTTCCCGCCAGGCGCCGACCGCCGCAGCCCGTTTCTGCCACTCGAGCCGACCGACCGGATCGGCGGGAACCGGACCGAACGCGGTGATGGCCCAGGCCGGAGGATGGCTGGCGATGTGCTCGCCGATCCGGGTCTTGCGGGCATCCATCAGGACCGCGATCTCGGCGACGTACGCCTGGCGGCCGGGGTCGGCGATGGCGGGGATCTGCGCGGACCACGGTCTGGACGACAGCGGGACCGGCGAGCCGAGGCGGCGGCGGAGGCGGGCGTCGAGGACGGCGGCGATGTCGCGGGATCCGGCTAGGTCCCGTTCGGCGATGGCCTCGGCCAGGACGCGGGCTGGGTCCAGGCCGGCTAGTTCGGCGGCGCGCAGGGTGCGCCACAGCCAGCGGGCCTGGTGGCTGGGTTCGGCGCGGTGCCCGTGGGGCAGGGCGGTCATGAGCAGGTCGCGGTAGTGCTGTTCGCGGGCCGGGGTGGTCTCGGCGGCCCAGATGGCGTGCAGCACGGCCAGGTGGTCGGCGTCGGCCAGGGCCTGGTGTCGGGTCTGGGTGGCCGATTGCTGCTGGCCGTCATGGTCCAGGACGGCGGCGAGCACGCCCAGCGCCGGGCCCGGAGAGGCAGGCTCGGTTCCCGGGGCGGGGACGCCGGCCCGTTCGGCCAGAATTTTGTCGTACCGGGCCAGTTCGGGAGCCGGCTTCGGGCCCGGAGCCGGGTCGGCGCGCTTGGGCGAGCCGGTGAGTGACCGTGACTGCCCGCGGCAGCTCGTGCGGTCGGGCGCCGCACCC
>DAIOWL010000521.1:0-5390 GCA_036758545.1 Streptosporangiaceae bacterium
CGGAGCGGGGGCAGCCGGAGCCGAGGTAGCCGACGGGGCGGGGGCCGGGGCAGCCGGAGCCGAACTCGCCGACGGAGCCGGAGCCGGAGCCGGAGCAGCCGCCGACACGACCGCCGACGCGGCGGACGTGACCGGAGCCGCAGCCGACGCCACCGGAGCCGGGACGGCCGGAGCCGAACTCGCCGACGGAGTGGGGGCAGCCGAAGGGGCCAAGGTTGCTGCGTGCGCTTGCCGGGAGAACACCAGCAAGACGGCCAGGATCCCGGCAGCCGCGATCGCGACCTGCATCGCTCGGCGAGCGATGTGTCGCAAGATCGGCTGCGGCATGAGCAGCTCCCCACCACCGGGATAGGCCGGACCCGGGGCTCCTAGTGCCCCTCATCAGCGGCCCGAAACGCGCAGACGAACCTTTACTTCAGGCTTTTCGCCGAGGGTCACCCGGAACCGGACATTTGGCAAGTCCATCCATAGATGTACATACTGTTCGGCCACCACCGTACAGCGTCAGCTCAAGCCCGGACAAGGGAACTGCGGATCACGGCTGATATCCGCGAACTTTTCGGCGTGCTAAAGAGCCAATAAATCCTAGATAATCTTGATTATCTAGGATTATTCGGGACAGGATCCGTCCATGGGCAGCAACCAGCCTCCTGGACCCGCGCTGGTCGCCGCGGCCGCTGACGCCGATCCGGTGACCCTTCTGGTGACCGCCTGGCTGTCCGCCAGGCGGTCGGAGAACACCCGGGCCGGCTACGCCCGGGACATCGGCATCACCCCGCCGCAGCGGGGTGGCCGCGCGCCGTCCTGGCTCACCTGGTGCCGGGAGCAGGGAGTGCACCCGGTCACCGGCGTCACCGTGCTGCACGTGACCCGGTACGCCCGGCAGCTGGAGGCCGCCGGGCTGTCCCCGGCCAGCACGGCCCGCAAGCTCGCCGCCATCTCGAGCTGGTACGCCTGGCTGGCCCGGCGCGGGCACATCAGCGCCAGCCCCGCCGCTGGCATCGCCCGGCCCCGGCCCGACCCGCGTACCCCGCCCGCCCCGGCCCTCACCCCGGACCAGGTTCTGGCGCTCATCAACGCGGCCGACGCCGCACCCGGCTCACAGCGCGCCCGCACCGCGGCGCTGACCGCTGTCCTGCTGTTCACCGGCGCCCGCCTCAGCGAGGTGACCGGCGCCGACGTCGCTGACCTCGGCACCAGCGGCGGACGCCGGGTGCTATGGGTCACCGGCGCCGGCGGGCGCCGCCAGGCCCTGCCGCTGCCCGGCCCGGCCGCGTCCCGGATCGATGCCTACCTCGCCGGCCGGGCCGGCCAGACTCCCGGCCAGGCGCTGTTCGCCACCCGGGCCGGCCAGCGGCTGTTCCCCGCCGACGTGCGGCGGACCCTGCGCCGCCTCGCCGCCCAGGCGGGCCTGCCCGCCGACCAGGCCCGCCACCTGGGACCGCGCATGATCCGACGCTCCGCCATGGCGGCCGGCTCCAGCCCCTGGCCAGCCGACTTTCCTGCTGACTCGCCGCATACCCGGCCCCCAGGGGCGGCGCCGGACATGCGGCGCTGTGCGTCCGCCGCCCGCCTCGGTCCGGCCTGCTGCCTGGGCTGATGCGGCCGTCTGGTGCCGCTTCCGTGATCCCGACCTCATCCCCACTTCGTGCGGCCGAGGTCGGGATCACTCCGGCTCTGTGCAGAAAGCAGGACAGCAGGTAACCAAGGTGACGCGAACGCGTACCGCCCTAGGGCGCCTAACGCCCCTAGCCCGGCGCCGCCCGGCGGCTCATCGGGTTCGGCGATCTCGATGAAGTGCAGCGGCTCGTCCAGGTCCACTGCATGCTCTCGCCACCTGGCTGCGTTGAGCGTGAGGATCGGGCAGACCGCCGCATCGGCGACGGCAGCCGCATGAGCGTCCCACGGGTCGAGCCCGGTCCTGGCGATCACGGCGGCCAGCCTGACGGCCTGCTCGGCGTCCCGCAGCGGGGCGATCATCACGCTTCCGAGCCGCTCGAGGCCGTGCAGGATGGCCTCCGTATCGTCCGACCGCAGGTCGAGCGACGCGCCGGCAATGGCCAGGGCAGGGATCACCAGGGGCTGCCCGGAGGCGTCCAGCCCCTGGATGAACGTCATGATGCCGTAGTCCCCGCGGGTAATCGCGGTGAGCACGCTCACGTCGAGGACGTACGGCGCCGGGGCGGCTCCGCTGTCCTCGCTCACCGGTATCTGTGCGACGCCGGGAGCTGCGCGGCCTGGGCCTCAACGTGGGCGATCATGCGAGCGACCTTGGCCGGGTCAGCGCGCTCGGCCGCTTCCCGCCACAGCCTGCGCGCCTTCTGGTCGCGCTGCCGCTCGGCCTCCAGCGCGTCGTTGACCACGGCCGACACGGACGGGGCCTTGCCGGCCTCCACCAGGCGCTCGGCGTACGCCGCGAGGTGCGGGTCAATGGTGACGGTCACGCGGATCTTCCGGTCGCTCATACCCGGATCATACGACTGGAACGCCCCGTCGGCTGGAAGACACTCCGCGCCCTGGCCCGAGCCTCCGCCCGGCTCCGCCGACCACCGGTAAGCCGTGCGATCTCCATCGTCCCGAGTACCCGCCTGTCCTGCGGCATAGGCCAGAAGCCCGGCAGAGGCGGGATCCGGTGCCGGAAAAGTGACAGCGGCGGGCGCTACCCTGCGTGGGCGATGAAAAGCAATCAGACACATGCATCAAACGACGATGACGTTGGCCGCGGGCGCTGCGCGCCGCGGGAACCGGGTGCGCGCTGTCGGCGCCGGTGAGGAGGTGACCGCCTGGCTCAGGTGACGGTCGCGACGGGCTTTGACGTCGACTACTACCTCGATCAGGTCGGCGCCGACTACTACCTGACCGCCGCGGGGGAGCCGCCTGGGATCTGGGCGGGGAAGGGCGCCGAGGCCCTCGGCCTGCGCGGCCGGGTCGGCGGGGACAAGGCCAGCGCCGGGGTGATGCGGGCGCTGTTCCACTACGGCACCGGCCCGGACGGGGTCCCGCTCGCCTCCCGGCAGAAGGCGCCGAAGTACCAGGCCCGGGCCGTCTACGCGCAGATCGAGGAGGCGATCGCCAGGCGGATAGCGGCGCTGGGCAGGTTCGCCACTCCGGAGGAAAAGCGGGCCGTCCGCTTGCAGGAAAGGGCGCGCGGACGCACCGCCACCCCCTACTACGACATGACCTTCAGCGCCGAGAAGTCGGTCTCGCTGATGTACGCCGGCCTGCTGGCCGCGGCGAGGCAAACGCGGGACCAGGGCGACGAGCGGGCGGCGGAGCGGTTCCGGGCGGACGCCGGGCGGGTCGAGGCGGCCCGGGAAGCGGGCCGGGACACCGAGGCGGACACAGCCGAGATCCTGGCCGGGATGACCGCCGGGGAGCTCGCGGACCTCCGGGTCGCCGACGCGGCCCGGCGGGAATGGGCCGAGGCGCACGCCGGGGAGGCCGCGCAGGCCCGGGCGGCCGAAGCCGAACTCCGGCGCCGGGACCAGGCCGAACGGACCGCCGGGGCCGCGCGGGACCAGCAGCTGCGACAGGAGCGCGAGGCGGAGTTCCAGGCCAGGCTCTCGCGGATGGTCGCTAAGGCGGAGGCCCGGTCGGCGGCCCCTGAACCCTGGAAACCTGCCGAGGCCATGGCGGACATCGACATGGAGGCCGAGATCTAACGAGCGGTCAGACTTACTTACGCGCTCTCCCGGGCGGACCCGGCCGGAGGCGGCCCGCGGACAACGTCGTCGGCGAGCACCGGCCACCGGCAGGCCGCGAAGTCGTACTCGTCCGGGTCATCCAGGCTCAGCCAGCCGTCGCGCTCGCTAGCCGGCCGGTGCCGGGCGGCCTGGTACTGAGCGAGCCGGGCCCGCCAGCTCTCCCGGTCCTGCTTGTACCGGGCTTCTCGTTCCCGCTGCAGGTCAGCCGCGCCGGTCGCGGCGGCGACATCATCCAGGATGGCGCCGCCGCGGCGCCATCCGCCGGGGCCGCGCTCGGCGAGCCCGTGCTCGGCCAGGACCCGCAGCGCGGCCGACGTCGCCGAGGGACTCAGCCGGGCCGCCCGGGCCACCTCGGCGCCGCAGGCCCCGGTGCCGTCAAGCACCTGGTGGACGAGCCCGGCTGTCCCGCCGAGTACCAGGAACGCCGGGTGGATCGCATCGACCCGGCCCGCTCGCCGCCGACGCCACCGGACGCTCTCGGCATAGGCAGCGGGGATCCGGAGCTGGTAGCGGTCGGCCCGGGCGGCCTGGCGGCGGCTCACCAGGTCGACCAGCGGGTCAGGCTCGTCGCGCAGCAGCTCAAGCACGCGGGCCACCGTCCGGTGGCTCAGCGCCGCGTGCAAGGCCAGGTTCCGGCAGCCGAACTCAAGCACGGACGAGCCCGAGACCATCGCCGCCTGCCCGAGCGCCAGCAGGACCAGGCGGACAGCGATCACCCGGCCGCCCCACCGCCTGACCCGCTCAGGATCCTCAGCCGCGACCACCACCGCGGTCAGCCAGGCCCGGATCTGTCCGTACTCCGCAGCCAGAGCCGACTCATCTGCAGGGGGGCGTGAGGTTCTGTCGCTAGTGGGTCTGTGGCGAACGTTTTCCTCCCCACTCACGAAGCCGATCGTTTTTCGCCACTCGCAGGGCAGGAGCCGGGCCATCCGGCCCGGCTCAGACCGCCGCTCGTAGAGCACAGCGAGGCCCGTCCAGGCTCCGGAGCCGACCGCGGCCAGGACATCGGCCAGCTGCCAGCCGCGAGCCGCCGCGGCGGCCAGGACGGCCATGCGCGCCTCGCTGCGGCCCGGGTGGCGGCCCCGGTCCCACCTCCCGGTGCGGGCCACCTGGTCAAGCTCGGCACCGAGGGGAGCCCGGCCACCGGAACGCGGGATCCACGGGACGCCGGCGTCATCCAGCTCCGGGAAAGCCCGGTCATCACCGTGGCCTTCCGGACCCCGCTCAGCCTGCTGCAGCTCGGCCGCGAACTCGGCCAGCAGCGCCGCCCACACCTCCGGGCCGTTCGGGCGCTCCGCAACCGCCCGCGCGTCCCCGGGCGGCGTCGTGAGCAGCCGCCACCCGCCGCTCTTGTGCCTTGAGCCGGGCGGCGAGATCTGCCCGCCGAGAGACGCCATCGGCGCCGGGTCGACGGCAGGGAACCGCAGGGCGATCGCCCGGGCGAGGTCGCGCAGCTCGCGCCACGGCAGCGCCGCCGCGAACAGGACGAAGACGTGGCGGCCGCCGCCCGGCGCGACGTCGGCGAGGACCTGGCCGCCGCACCGGGCCACGAGCCTGGCGATCGACGCGGCTTGAGTGGCTACCCCGGCGGCCGGATCGACGCGATGTTCATGGCCGTACCGGACAGCACAATCGTCAACGCCGGCGGAGATCCTGATACGGGAAGGATCAAGGTCCAGGGCCAGC
>DAIOWL010000522.1:0-5382 GCA_036758545.1 Streptosporangiaceae bacterium
TCGACGGCGACGAGTCCTACCCGGAGGCCGCGCTCACCGCGGCCGCGGGCACGACCAAGCCGGTTGCGGTGCTGGCCGGGCTGCCGTCCGCCGTCGACGAGGCCGCAGCGGCCCGGTTGCGCGCGGCCGGAGTCCCGGTCCTCGAGGGCACCCGCACCGGCCTGCTCGCGCTGCGCCACCTGCTCGATCACTCCGGCCGCCCGTCACCCCCGCCCGTCGGCGAGCCCGTCCGCGCCCCCTCCAGGGACCCGCTCCCGGCCGGCGGCCCCGAGCTGTTCGGCCTGCTGCGCGAGTACGGCATCCCGGCCGTGCGCACCGAGGCCGCCGCGTCGCGGGGCGCCGCCCTCGCCGCGGCTAGCGCGATCGGCTACCCGGTCGTGATCAAGACCGACGAGCCCGGCATCGCGCACAAGTCCGACGTCGGCGGGGTTCGGCTGGGCCTGGTCGGTCCGGCCGAGGCCGGCGCCGCCTACGACGACCTGGCCGCCCGCCTGGGCCCGCGGGTGGTGGTGTGCGAGACCGCGCCGCCAGGCACCGAACTGGCGCTGGGCATCGTTACCGATCCCGCGCTCGGTCCCCTCCTGGTGGTCGGGGCCGGCGGCGTTCTGGTCGAGATTTTGGCCGAACGGGCCGTGCTTCTCGCCCCGGTTACCCGGTCTGCCGCCCTGGCGGCGCTGGCTAGGCTCCGGATCGCCCCGGTACTGGCCGGGAGCCGCGGCCAGCCCGCCGCCGACCTGGACGCGATCGCCGACGCCATCACCGGCCTGTCCCGCCTGGCCTGCGACCTAGGCGACACCCTGGAAGCCCTCGACATCAACCCCCTCATCTGCGCCCCCTCCGGCCCCGTCGCCGTCGACGCTCTCCTGATCCCCCGCACCCCCACCCCCTAGCCCTCGCTCTCCGCCCCTGCACCCCACCTGCCCGCGCCCGTTTCATGATCGTGAGCAGTTTTGGGCTATGTGAGCCTTACTGCTCACGATCATGGTCCGGCACCGCCGAATCCCGCCCGCGCCCCGCCGACTCCCGCCCCGCCCATGCCCCGCCTGCCCCCGGCCTCCCGACTTCATGATCATGGGCAGTTTCGGTCGTTATCCGGTCGAAACTGCCCATGATCATGGTGTGGACCGTCCGGGCGGTCGGACACCGCTACGATCACTGCGAATAATGCGGGTGGCGGGAAAGGCGGGGTGTTCGTGGGCCTGAGCGAACCTATGAGACACGCGTGGCGCAGGATGCTGCTGGCACCGACTGTGGTGCTGGCTGCCGTCGCCGTCCTGGCCGTTACGCTGGCGGGCTGCGGGTCCTCCGGGTCGGCGAGCTCGCCCGGCGCCGCCGCCTCGTCCAGCCCGGCTGTCGGCGGCACCGCCTCGGCGGCGACCGCGTCCTTCGTCAGCATCGTCGAGCCCTTCGACCCCGGCCACCCGGCCAGGGCCGAATCCGCCCCGGCCAGCTGCGGCGGGCAGTCCACCGCGATCGAGATCGAGCGGTGCTACCAGGCCAAGACCGAGAACGTGGACGCCCAGATCGACGTCGCGCAGTCCGCGAGGTACTCCAGTGCCGCGCCGGCCGAGCGCAAGACGATCCTGGCCCAGGACAGCGCGTGGCTGGCTGCACGGGCGCCGGTGTGCGCCGCCGCGTTTAACACTGGCGGCACGATCGACGGGATCAGCGCCGCGGCCTGCCTGCTCGACGAGAGCAGCGCCCGGCTCGCCGCGGTCAAGGGCATCGCCCCGCCGGAAGCCAGGCTCAAGGGCACCGACAGCACCGACCCGAACCAGCTGTCCTGGTACACCACGCCCGAAGGTTCCCGCATCGCCGAGATCAGCACCCAGGGCGACCAGACCGGCGGGGCCGTCGTCGCCTGGGTCATCGTGGGCGGGGCGAACGGGTTCGTGGTCAACCCCAGGCAGTTCTACTTCCAGGACGGGTCGTTCACCGATCCCGGCGTGCCCGAGCCGTCGACCCCCTCCTACTACCGCGTCCCGACCGGCAAGAAGTTCGAGTTCGACATCGACTACTCCAAGCTGGCGAAGGACCCGAACGCCGACAAGAGTGCCGCGGGGTACCTCTACGCGCCGGGCGCTCCGGTCGCGGTCTGGGCTTAGCCCCTAGAGCCCGTAGCTGTCCCGGCGCTCGACGAGCCGCCTCGCGTTGCGCATGGCCAGCGCGATCACCGTCTCCATCGGGTTGATGCCGATCGGGCCGGGGAACAGGCTGGCGTCGGCCACGATCAGCCCGGGCACGCCGTGGAACTCGCCGAAGCTGCCGGTCACGCCGCGCCGCGGGTCCTCGCTCATCCGCGCGGTGCCCATCAGGTGGATCGAGAAGAGCTGGAGGGACCGCTTCGGTACCGGCCGGGCCAGCAGGCGGCGCAGCTCGTCCGGGCCGCGGACGACCGGGGCGCCGTCGACAGGCAGCAGCACCCGGCGCGCTCCGGCCGCGAACAGCGCCTCGGCGGTCAGCTCGACGCCTCGCGCCACGCGCTCCGCGTCGTAGTCGGTGAGCTGGTAGAAGACCTGCGGTCCGAGGCCCGGCAGCGACCGGATCCGGCCCGTCCCGGTGTCCGAGACCAGCGGTCCCGCGGTGACGATGCGGTTGTAGTCGGCCATCAGCTCGCCGAGTTCGGCGCCGTAGGCCGGCAAGATCCCGGCCAGCATCGGGGGAGTGAGGTTGGTCGCGGTCAGCAGCAGCCCCTCGTCGAGGAACTCGCGCACCTGGAAGGCCTGGTGAACGCCCTGCCAGCCGGTCACGTCCTGGTCGAAGAACGCGGTCACCACCGCGTTCGGGTGCACCGACAGGTTCCGGCCGAGCCGGCCCGACGCCGACCGCAGGCCCGACCGGGCGAGCAGGGCCGGCGTCTGGATCGCGCCGCCGGCCACCACCACGACCCGGGCGCGCACCGTCAGGCCCGGCCCCCGGTGGCCGCCGGGGCGGACGAAGTGCCCGGTCACTCCGGTCACCGCGCCACCCGAGGAGGTGACCCGGTCCACCCGGCAGTCGGCGAACAGCCGGGCGCCCCGGGCCAGCGCCCGGGGCACGCTGGTCACCAGCATCGACCGCTTCGCGCCGGTCGGGCAGCCGCTGCTGCAGCTGCTGGTACCCGCGCAGTGCAGCTGGTTCCGCCGGTTCGGCACCAGGGACCAGCCCCGGGCCTGCGCGCCCGCCTGGAACAGCGCGGAATCCCGCCCGATCGTCTCCGGGTCCTGCAGGCCGACCGAGAGCCTGGACTCGATCGCGGCGAAGTAGGGGTCGAGGTCACGCTCGCCGATCGCCCGCAGGCCCTCCTGCTCGGCCCACCGGCCGAGCACGCGGGCCGGCGTCCGCCAGGACATGCCCCCGTTCACCACGGTCGACCCGCCGACGCAGCGACCCTCGGCGTACAGCACGGACGGGCGGCCGATCGCCATCCCGCCCCCGCCGTCGCGGTACAGCGTGCGCAGCGCCCGCCCGGTCCCCGCGGTGAACGATTCGGTCGGGTGGTAGCCGCCTTCCTCCAGCAGGACCACGTCCACCCCGGCCTCGGCCAGTTCCGCGGCCACGGTCGCCCCGCCCGCCCCCGACCCGACGACCACCACCCCGCAGTCCAGGCTCAGGGCGCCCGCCACGTCCGCCTGCGTGACCAGCCCGCTGATCACGGCGTGCCCCGCTCCGGCGTGCCCTGACCCGGTGTGCCCTGCTCCGGCACGGCGGTGACCGCGGCCTCGCCCGCCCGGATGTCCGGCCCGTAGGACTCCAGCCGGCGCCGGGACACCGCCGCGATGTAGGGGGCCGGGTCGTAGCCGATCTCCCGCTGCACCTCAGGCAGCTCGTAGTAGCACATGGTGATCACGCTCTTGAGCCTGCGGATGAGCTCGGCGGCCGGGCCGCGCCGCGCCAGCACCGCCCGGACGTACCGGCCGGCCACCTCGTCGCCGAGCCGGGCGAACCGGCGTCCCCGGGACGGCGGGTACAGCCGTGCGCCCTGGTCGAGCAGGACCAGCCCGGCAGCCAGCGCCTTCCTGGCTGCTGGCGGCAGCGAGCCGAGCATCAGCCCGAGCTCGCCCAGCACCCGGTCCGCCCGCTGGCCGGCACGGACCTCCGGCGGGCAGACCAGCTCGGCGAACCGCCTGGCCACGTGCTGGAACGGGACCTCGGCCAATCTCGGTCCTCCATGATCTCGTGCCTGGTGGCGTAGGAGCCTACTAGGGTCGACGAGTGGACCAGTATTTCGGAACCATGCTGCTACCGGACGCACCGGACGCGATCGCGCCGGACGGCTCGCAGGTGCGGGTCCTGCTGCGGCTCGACGGAGGCTCGATGGCCCACTTCGGACTGGCCGCCGGACAGGTCTCCCGGGCCGTCGCCCACCACGCCGTGGACGAGCTCTGGTACGTCCTGTCCGGCCACGGCCAGATGTGGCGGCGCCAGCGGGAACGGCAGGAGACGGTGCCGCTCCGGCCCGGCACCTGCCTGTCCATCCCGGCGGGCACGCACTTCCAGTTCCGCGCCGACGACGGCGGGCCGCTGGCCGCGGTGGGCGTGACGATGCCACCCTGGCCGGGTAATCACGAGGCGTACGAGGTTCCCGGAGCGTGGCCAGCCGGCGAATCGGTTTGACGATTCGCCGGGAAACGCCAGACTCCCACTGGCCGGACGGCGGGCGGTCGCGGAGAATAGCCTTCGCTGCGAGAGGTGGTGGGCATGCAACCAGGGCACGGGCCGGTGTGGCGGCCGCTGAAACGTCACGACAGCCATGTGGCGGAGCAGATGGTCGAGCGGGCGGCGGAGCTGGCCAGGGATTCCCACTCGCAAACCAGGTACGCCGCCGTGCTGGTGAAGGACGAGAGCCTGCTGGCCTGGGGGACCAACGGCGTGCCGTTCCCGGGTGAAGATCACTGCTACTGCAAGTTCGGGGAGGCCGGGGACCACGACCGCTGCCGGACCCACGCCGAGCAGCGGGCGATCACCCTGGCCCGCGAGGGCGACGGCTGGCGGATGCTGCAGGGATCGAAGCTGATCTACGTGCGGCTCGAGGCGGACGACTCGGTCCGGCTGGACGAGCCGCACTTCTGCGCCCGGTGCAGCCGCCTGGCGCTGTCCCTGGGCGTGGCCGAGTGGATCTTCGCCCTGTCCGAGGGGCTGGTTGGTTACTCGTCGGCCGACTACGACCAGATCGCCAGGCTCAGGTGGTAGCGGCCGGCCGCTGAGGCGGACACTAGGGGCATGCGCTATCTGAGTCCAGAGACCAGCACCAGGATTTCCCGGATCGGGCTGGGCACCTGGCAGTTCGGCTCCCGGGAGTGGGGCTACGGCCAGGGCTACGCCGGACAGGAGGCGCACGCCATCGTGCGCCGGGCGGTGGAACTCGGCGTCACCCTGTTCGACACCGCCGAGATCTACGGG
>DAIOWL010000523.1:0-2931 GCA_036758545.1 Streptosporangiaceae bacterium
CAGTACCTGGACCGGATGGACATCGAGCGCGAGCGCGGCATCACGATCAAGAGCCAGGCGGTCCGGCTTCCCTGGGCCAGCGACGGCACCCAGTACGTCCTCAACCTGATCGACACCCCCGGCCACGTCGACTTCAGCTACGAGGTCTCGCGCAGCCTGGCCGCCTGCGAGGGCGCCGTGCTGCTCGTCGACGCCGCCCAGGGCATCGAGGCGCAGACGCTGGCCAACCTGTACCTGGCGCTGGACGCCGACCTCAAGATCATCCCGGTGCTGAACAAGATCGACCTGCCCGCGGCCCAGCCGGACCGCTATGCCGCCGAACTGTCCGGCATCATCGGCTGCGACCCCGCCGAGGTGCTCCGCGTCTCGGCGAAGACCGGCGAAGGTGTCGAGCACCTGCTGCACGAGATCGTTCGGCTCATTCCGGCCCCGTCTGGCAACCCGGATGCCCCGGCCCGGGCGCTGATCTTCGACTCGATCTACGACACGTACCGCGGCGTCGTCACCTACGTGAGGGTGGTCGACGGGCGGCTGTCCCGGCGCGAGCGCAGCCTGATGATGTCCACCCGCGGCACCCACGAGACGCTCGAGGTGGGAGTGATCTCACCGGAGCCCACGCCGAGCGAGGGCCTGGCCGCGGGGGAGGTCGGCTACCTGATCACCGGGGTCAAGGACGTCCGGCAGGCCCGAGTCGGCGATACCGTGACCAGCTCCGCCCACCCGGCGGCCGAACCGCTGGCCGGCTACTCGACCCCCAAGCCGATGGTCTTCTCCGGCCTGTATCCAGTGGACGGCGACGACTACCCCGACCTGCGCGACGCGCTGGACAAGCTGAGGCTCAACGACGCCGCCCTGCTGTACGAGCCGGAGACGAGCGACGCGCTCGGGTTCGGCTTCCGCTGCGGCTTCCTCGGCCTGCTGCACATGGAGATCGTCCGCGAGCGCCTGGAGCGCGAATTCGACCTGTCCCTGATCTCCACCTCGCCGAACGCCGTCTACCGCGTCGTCATGGACACCGGCCAGGAGATCCGGGTGACGAACCCGAGCGACTTCCCGGGGGGCAGTGAGCCGGGCAAGGGCAAGGTCGACCGGGTCTACGAGCCCGTAGTGCGGGCCACGGTGATCTCCCCGGCCGAGTACATCGGCACGATCATGGAGCTGTGCCAGAGCCGGCGCGGTTCCCTGATCGGCATGGACTACCTATCGTCGGACCGGGTGGAGATCCGCTACATGCTGCCGCTCGCCGAGATCATCTTCGACTTCTTCGACAACCTCAAGTCCCGGACCCGCGGCTACGCGTCGCTGGACTACGAGCCCGACGGCGAGCAGCAGGCCGACCTGGTCAAGGTCGATATCCTGCTGCAGGGCCAGCCGGTAGACGCGTTCAGCCAGATCGTGCACGCGGACAACTCCCGCGAGTACGGCCTGGCCATGACCGCGAAGCTCAAGGAGCTGATTCCGCGGCAGCAGTTCGAGGTGCCGATCCAGGCGGCCGTCGGCGCGCGCATCATTGCCCGGGAGAACATCCGCGCGCTGCGCAAGGACGTGCTGGCCAAGTGCTACGGCGGCGACATCACGCGCAAGCGCAAGCTGCTGGAGCGGCAGAAGGAAGGCAAGAAGCGGATGAAGACCATCGGCCGCGTGGACGTGCCGCAGGAGGCGTTCGTGGCCGCCCTGTCCACCCAGCCGGGGGACAAGAAGACCCGCTAGACAACCATTAGGGCCGAACGGGCTTGGGCGCCTGCAGGTGCCTCGGCGCCTGCCCCCCCTCGGTCGTGATGAACGGAGCCAGCTGCGCGCGCTGGAAGGGCTGGAGCTGCGCCTGCTGGTAAGAACCCTGCTGGAACGGGAGCGGCTGGGCGTGCGCGGTCGCGATGGCGGTGACCAGCGCGGCCAGGGTGAAGATCACCAGCGCGGTAATGACGAGCGCCGCGGCGGAATGCCAGCTCGTGTCCGGCTCGGCGCTAGGCGGCACGGCGGGAGTCGCCTGCTGGTACGGCACGCCGCCCGGGTAGGGGAGCGGCCCGGCCGGCAGGTCGGCGATCAGCGCCCAGAGGTCGCCGTACGTGCGGGCCGCGTAGGCCCGCGCCACCCGGTCGTCGAGCTCGTCCTGGGTGAGCCGTCCCTCGGTGAAAGCCGCCCGGAGCACCCCGACGGCACGCTCGCGGTCCGCGCTGCCCGCCAGCCAGGCCGGATTGACCCCGGTGAACCCGCCGCCGGCAGGCACAGCGGGGAGAGGCGGAAATGCCTGACCTGGACCGTATACCACTGAGCCTCCCGCGGACGCCTCCTACGAGTGTAGACGCGCGAGGGTCTCCAGGAGTGCCAATGCCACGTTCGGTGTTCCTCGCCGTTACGAGCTGAGCGCGGTACCGAGGTTGTCGTAGGCCTGGTTGATCTTGTCGACCGACTGCTGCAGGCCGGACG
Organism: Streptosporangiaceae bacterium; assembly: GCA_036758545.1. Lineage (GTDB taxonomy): Bacteria > Actinomycetota > Actinomycetes > Streptosporangiales > Streptosporangiaceae > Palsa-504. Next base: position 2,428 of record DAIOWL010000523.1, read on the forward strand.
CCTGGGCCTCGCTGATGTACTTGGTGGCCGAGGGAGCGGTGCTCAGCTTGGCGAACTTCGCCGCAGTATCCGACACCGCGGCAGCCAGCGCGGCGTTGGCCGCGGTCGCCTGCGACGGCATGGCGATCCCGCGCAGCTGCGCGGCGAACGTGTTGAGCCTGGCGGCCACCTGGCGGTCCACGCTCTCCACGCAGCTCAGCTTGTTGTTGCACGCCTGCACGTTGGCCGAGTAGCTGTCGAGAGCGTCACGCGACGGGCCGATGGCAGCGACCACCTGCTTCGCCGCGGTCAGGGCGCTGACGCTGTTGCCGGCCAGCGCTGCCTCGACCGCGCCGTTGACCCCGGCCAGCACCACGCCGAGCACGATGAACAGGATCACGAGCTTGCGCGCCGCCGCGGACAGCACAAGCTGCCAGGACAGCCCGCCCGCCGGTCCCGCGGCCGGTGCCACGTAGCCGGCCTGGGCGTACTCCGGCTGCGCGCCGTATCCCGGCTGCGCCTGCG
>DAIOWL010000523.1:3031-5374 GCA_036758545.1 Streptosporangiaceae bacterium
CACGGCCGCCAGCCCCTGGTGGATGGCGTCCGGCATCTGCCCGGTGACCAGCACGATCAGCCAGGTCACGAACATGAAGATGGTCAGCGCGCCGTAGCTGACGACGGCCTGGACGATCCAGCACGGGATGAGCAGGAAGAACCGGAACAGGACGGCCAGCCGGTTCAGCCGGCCTGGCGTGACCGCCAGCCGGACCGGATAGTCCGCGTCGTCCAGCGTGAACGGCGGGTACGCGTCGGTGAGCAGGTAGTTGTAGGCGTACACCCGGCTCAGCCAGCGCAGGTAGCCGGTGAGGAAGTCGGCCGCGAAGACCGGCAGCCGCCCGGTGAACAAAGCCCCGAACCAGCCGATGATCGTGATCACGCCGGCCGCGACCCCGAGCAGCCACAGGACGATCAGCTGCGGGATAGCCAGGATGATGCGGAACGCGACGGTCAGCCGCGACTGCGGAGCCGACCCCGCGAACGCGACGAGGACCGGCGCGGGCGTCGACTGCTCGGTGACCGGCGCGGTGGCGTCGGCGGCGTAGTACGCGGACATTGCCTTAGTTCTCCCTGATCTTCGCTGTCCCCCTGCAGGCGCGACCGATCATATCGGCCCGACGGCCGTCGTCCGGGGCTAAACGCGTCAGCGCCCGACCGGATGCGAAGACGTTACCCGGCCGCCGGAAACCCCAGCCGCGCCGGTTATATCCGCAGTTCAGAAGCTAAATCCGGCTAACCTGCGCCCTGAAACCGGCCTTCACTGCGTCAGCACGCACTGGATCCGGGGCTCATGACGCTCCACGCCCTAGGTACCGGTGCCGGTGGCGGAGATCACGGCGCCCACGATGGACAGGACGATGAGGATGCCCCAGAAGATAACCGCCATGTAACCGAGGACCAGGCCGCTGGTCGCCAGCCCGTCGCCGCGCTGCCCGGTCTGCCGCATCTCCCGCTTGGCCATGTGCCCGCAGATGATCGCCGGGATGGCGGTCAGGCCCATGGTGAAGAACTCGGCCACGCCCAGCACCAGGGACGCCCGGGCCAGCGAGTTGGTGCTGACGGGCGGCTGGTACACCGGCATGGGATAGACCATGGGCATGGCCCCGGCGGGCAGGTCCGCGGTAATCGCGGTCAGCTCTGCGTACGTCCGCGCGGTATAGGCCCGGTTCATCCGCTCGTTGTACTCGTCCTGGGTCAGTCGGCCCTCGGCGAAGCCGGCCTTCAGCACGTCGACCGCGCGTTCCCGGTCCGCCGAGGCCGCCCGCATGGCCGGGTTCATCGCCGGGTTCATCCGAGCCTGCATCTGGTACCCGCCCGCCGGAACCTGAAATCCGCTCGGCGGAACGGGGTAACCACCCGGCGGCACCTGGTAACCCGCCGGCGGAACCTGATAGCCGTACGGCGCGACGGGCGGGACGTACGGTACCGGAGGGACCTGCGCTGCCGCAGGAGGGACGTAGGGTGCCGCGGGCGGGACGTAGGATGCCGCGGGCGGACCGTACGGCGTGGCAGGCGGGACATAGGGCGTCGGCGGCACTTCGGCGGCCGTCGGCGGCCCGTCGTCGGCAGGAGCCGACCCGGCGGGAGCCGCCTGCCAGTTATCCCTGGGGTACTGCGCCCCCTGGGCCGGCCATTCCGACTCGTTCTCTGCCAACGGTGCCTCCCGTAGACGGGACCTAGTGCCACGTCCCTCCCGGAAACGCGACTCTTTCAGTCTAAGCGCGCGAATCGCCAAACTGCTTCCCGTACTGTCGCGCCGGTCTTGCCGGGTAGCGTAACGGCATGCCTGGCACCCTCCCCGACGGCGAGCCGGTCCCCGCCTCGGGGACGCTGCCCGGTAGCGCGCGGGCCGGGCTGGGCGAGCGGCCGTTCGGCCTCTACATCCACGTGCCGTTCTGCGCCACCCGGTGCGGCTACTGCGACTTCAACACCTATACCGCGGCCGAACTCGGTGCCGGGCCCGGCGCGACGTCACCCGGCAGCTATCCAGACCAGGCCATCGCCGAGATCAGGTTCGCCCGCCAGGTGCTCGCCGGTGCTGAGGCCGGTGCTGAGCATGGCGTGAACCTCCCGGTCAGCACGGTGTTCTTCGGCGGCGGGACGCCTACTCTGCTGCCGCCGTCCGCGCTGGGCGCCATCCTGCGGGCCATCGACGCCGAGTTCGGCCTGGCGCCCGGTGCCGAGGTGACCACCGAGGCGAACCCGGAGAGCGTCGACCAGGCCAGCCTGAGCGAGCTGCGATCCCAGGGGCTGACCCGGATCTCGTTCGGCATGCAGAGCGCGGTACCGGCGGTGCTCGCCGTGCTCGACCGGGTGCACCGTCCCGGCCGGCCGGCCCAGTGCGCCGCGTGGGCCCGCG
>DAIOWL010000524.1:0-5371 GCA_036758545.1 Streptosporangiaceae bacterium
GCCGCCGGCGACCGGGTCGAAGACAACCTCAACCCCGTCGGACGGGCCTACTACAGCTTCTCGACTCTGCTGTGCACCCCGGCCTCGCTGTCCCAGGACGTCGGGCTGGCGCTGGGCGCGCAGGCCGGCGAGGCCCGCATCCGCGACGTCGTCACCAGCGCCGGGTTCAGCTGGTTCCGCCGGGTGAGCGAGACGCCCTTCAACATCGTATTCGAGGCACGCCCGTAACCAGCCGAAGTCACACGTAGGCCCATCACAACCGACAACCTCCCACGCAAGAGCGCCGATTGCTGGCGTCCTTCCCGTCTGACACGCTGGGGCCAGAACGGCCACACTCGCGACGAGGCAGACCATGAGAGCACGTGAACCAGACATCGGCGGCTACGCGGAACGGGGCGGGGTCAAGGTCTACTACGAGGTGTTCGGCGCCGGCACGCCCACCATCCTTCTGTTGCCGCCCTGGTCAGTGGTCCATTCCCGGACCTGGAAGATGCAGGTCCCTTACCTTGCCCGCCACTACCGGGTCGTCGCTTTCGACGGACGGGGCAACGGCCGCTCGGACCGCCCTCCGGGCGCCGCGAGCTACCAGGCCGCCGAGTACGCGGCCGACGCTCTCGCGGTCATGGACGCCACCAGCACCGAGCGCGCTGTGCTCGTGTCACTGTCACGAGGCGCCGCCTACTCACTGCACCTGGCCGCCGCCCGCCCGGAACGCGTGACAGCTCAGGTTTTCATCAGTCCGACCACCCCCCTGGCGCCGTTCTCCCCGGCGCGGATGCCCTATGCCCGCAGCTTCGAGGAACATCTCGGCAGTGACCGCGGCTGGGCCAAGGACAACGCCGCCTACTGGCAACGCGACTATGCCGGGTTCCTGGAATTCTTCTTCCAGCAGGTCTTCGCCGAGCCGCACTCGACCAAGCAAATCCAGGACGCCATCGGATGGGGGACCGAAACCACCCCGGCCACCCTGATCGACACACGGCGGGGCGCGATCCTCGACGCGGACACCGACATCAGGCCGCTGCTCGGCCGGGCCGGGGGTCCATGCCTGGTCATCCAGGGCACTGCGGACGCCATTGTCGGTCCCGACGCCGGCCCGCTCCTGGCCCGTGCCCTCGGGGACCAGGCCAGCCTGGTCGAACTGGCCGGGTCAGGCCACTGCCCCCACGCCCGCGACCCGGTCCAGGTCAACCTGCTCATCCGCGACTTCGTGGACGGGCTCCAGCCGCACGGGGCGGCCGCACCTCGCCGCTGGACACGGGGGCGTTCCCGGCCCAAGCGCGCCCTGTACCTCTCCTCTCCGATCGGGCTGGGACACGCCCGCCGGGACGCGGCCATCGCCGACGCGCTGCGTCGGCTCCATCCCGACCTGGAAATCGACTGGCTGGCCCAGCATCCCGTCACCGCCTTCCTCGAGGCAAGAAACGAACACATCCATCCCGCGTCGGCTGAGCTGGCCAGCGAGTCGAGTCACCTCGAGGGCGAGTCAGCCGACCATGACCTGCACTGCTTTCAGGCGTGGCGGCGCATGGACGAGATCCTGCTGGCCAACTTCATGGTCTTCCACGACCTGGCCTCAGCGGACCCATATGACCTGTGGATCGGGGACGAGTCCTGGGAACTCGACTACTACCTTTACGAAAATCCCGAACAGAAGCGAGCCGCATACGTATGGCTGACCGACTTCGTCGGCTGGCTTCCGATGCCGGACGGCGGCCCACGCGAAACCTGGCTGACCGCCGATTACAACGCCGAGATGATCGAGCACATCGCCCGCTACCCGCGCGTGCGGGACCGGGCCATCTTCATCGGCGCGCCAGAGGACATCGTCCCCGATCGCTTCGGCCCGGACCTGCCTGCGATCCGGAGCTGGACCGAGGCGCACTTCGACTTTTCAGGCGACTACATCAGCGGCTTTGACCCCCTCGACATCGCAGACCGCAAGGCGATCCGATCCGAACTCGGCTACCGCGGCGACGACAAGGTGTGCATCGTGACCGTCGGTGGCTCGGGGGTCGGATCAGACCTGCTCCACCGCGTCATCGAGTCATTTCCCCGCGCCCGGCAGAGGGTTCCGGGCCTTCGGATGGTTGTCGTCGCCGGGCCCCGCGTCGACCCCGCGCAGCTGCCGACCGTAGCCGGCGTTGAGATTCACGGCTACGTGCATGACCTGTACCGGCACCTGGCTGTGTGTGACCTGGCAGTCGTCCAGGGCGGGCTGACGACGACCATGGAACTCGTGGCCAGCAACCGGCCCTTCCTCTACTTCCCGCTCGGCCATCATTTCGAGCAGGCCTTCCACGTACCCCACCGGCTGGCCCGCTACGGCGCCGGCCGGCGCATGGATTACCTCAGCAGTACCCCCGAGAGCATCGCGGCGGCCATCGCCGAGGAGATCGGCAAGCCCGTCTCCTACCCGACGATCGACCACGGGGCGGTCGGCCGCGTCGCAGCCCGCATCGCGGAAATGCTGTGACCGAAGCGCCACCGGCCAGCCCCGGCCGGGCGCTGGATCCCGATCATGCAGCGGCGCAGGGCCGCTAGCCCGGCCCGGCGAGTTCGCCGGGGCCAGCATGCCCTACCCAGCACATCCTGCGATGGCAGCAATACGTAACCCGCCCGAACATCAAGCGGGGTCAGGCCACGCCTGTCTGCAAGCCTGCAGGCTCAATGAAACGCCGGATCTGGGCGACACCGCTGGTCCACCGACCTACACCTGCCGTCAGGGCGGCAGGACTGGCCCAGGCGACGGAATTCCCGGCTCGGTGCGGTGCCGATGATCACACGGACGGCCTGTCACACCGTACAGAACGGCGGTTCGCGTTCGCGCTGAGGTCGCGATCTGTAATCGGATCCTGGGCTCTTGCCGTCCGGCGCCGGGTACCCGGCCGGATCTTCCGTACCTGGATAGGGTGAGGTGTGCCCGTGCCGGATTACCCGTTTGAGCCGAAGTCGAACGCGTATCTTGTGCCTGGCCAGTTCTGGGGCGTGCCGTTGAGTGACGGGCGGTGGGCGTGCGGGCGGGTGCTCGCCGTGAAGACAAAGGCTGACGCGTACTTCCCCGGGAACAGCCGGATGTTCCTCGCGGCGCTGATGGGCTGGCACGGCGATGAGCCGCCGGCGGCAGAGGCCATCGCCGACCGTCAGGTCCTCGCCCAGGGATGGGCGCACGTCAAGAGCATCCGGCTCAACGGCCAGCTGATCCTCGGCTGCCGCGACCTGGAGCTGGACGGCATCCGCGGCCTGCGGGAGGTCACCCACCGCGCGGGCGGGACGGTGATGCTCTACGAGGGGGCGATCGCGCTCCGGCCCGCGACCGCTGAGGAAGCGAACGCCATGCCGGTCTTGTCGACCTGGGGCTTCAACGTCATCTCGGTGCTGGCGGAACGCCTGTTCGTGAAGCGCCTGCCGCTGGCCGGGCAGGGAGCCGGCGCCCGCGGCCAAAGGGACAGCGGCAAGCCGCTCAGGTAAGGCGGTGCCGCGGTCTCGCCGCGGGGCATGTGATCACCTCCGGGTGCCTCCCCGGGTTCGTTCTTTCTGGCGGCTTCCGCTGCCAGGAAGAACGTCTAACGGCCTGGGTTCACCGGGCGGCTCCGGCCAGGTAGGCGGAGACGATATAGGTGGCATGGCGGTCCAGGCTGCTGCGGGCCCAGTCGTATCGCATCGTGGTCCGAGGGTCGGCATGCGAGGCAGCCTCCTGCACATCCCGCAAAGGCACCCCGGCGTCCAGCGCCGCGGTGATGAACGCGTGCCGCAGCGTGTGCGGGGTGATCAGCTTGGCGATCCCAGCACAGCGAGCCGTCCGTCGGACGACCCGCCCGGCCGCGTGCCGGTCCAGCCGCCGCCCGTCCGCGGCCAGGAACACCGGTCCCTCGGTGCGCTCGCCGATAGCCAGGTCGATCGCCCGGGCCGTCCGCGGCGCCAGCGGGATCGTGACCACCTTGCCGCCCTTGCGGGTAATGGTCAGAGTCCGGTGCCCGCGTTCCAGGCCCAGGTGCTCAATATCCGCGCCGGTGGTCTCCGATACCCGCAGCCCGTTCAGCGCGAGCAGCGAGATCAGCGCGTGCTCGAGGTGCGGCCCGAGCCCGGCCGCCACCAGCAGCGCGCCGAGCTCGTTGCGGTCCTGCGCGACCGCGTGGGACTCGTAGTCCACCCGCGGACGGCGGACATGCGCCGCCGGAGAGCGGTCCAGGAGCTCCTCGACCGCGTACCTGTAGAACCCGGCGATGGTGGACAGCCGCCGGGTGACCGTGGCCCGGACCCGGCCCATGGCCTCCAGGTCCCGGGCGAAGGACTCGATGTCGGCGCGGCGGACCGCGAACAGGGCAACAGGCCGGTGCGGCACCAGCTGGCGAACTGGCGCAGATCCAGGGCATAGGCATCGCGGGTCAGGCCACGGTACCCGGCCAGGAACCCGGCAAGAGCGACCCGCTCGGCATCGGTGAAGACGGGCTGGATCGTGACGAGCGCAGCAGATGGGGTGGCAGTGGTCATCGGGCACCTCCCGGCCAGGCCGGAACCGGAAGGCCGGGCAAGTCCCGGCCCCGGCAGTTCAACGGAACCCAACGTAAACCGACCGGTTCAGTCACGCTACGTAGACGCTGACCCGCCCCAGAAAATGCTCCATACCGCCGAGTATGCGCGGGGCGGCCAGCTGACTCGGTGGCTGTGGGCGATGAGCCATATCTGCCAGCTACGTGCGTCCTCAGCCTTGCCAATTGCGAGTTCGGTGAATCGCGGCAGCGGGGACGTTCGTCACTCGTCGGTGATCTTGCGGGCGTCACCGGCAGGAAGGAGACCGCCCGGCCCGCGCCCGCCTGGCCGGTACCGCCCCGCGCGCCCGGCCCGGACCACAGCCTGGCGCCGGCCCGAAGGTGACCATGGTCTCTTGCGGCACCGGCCCGGCCGCGAGGAAGCTTGTCGCGAGGGGTTGTCGTGGTTTTCGCCGATCGTGATGATGCGGGACGGCGGCTTGCCGCCCGGCTGGGGCACCTGCGGGGCGAGCCCGTCGTCGTCCTCGGCCTGCCGCGCGGCGGCGTCCCGGTCGCGTTCCAGGTTGCCCGGGCGCTTGGCGCGCCGCTGGATGTCATCGTCGTGCGTAAGCTCGGGGTGCCGTTCCAGCCCGAGCTGGGCATGGGCGCGGTCGGGGAGGACGGGGTGCGGGTCATCAACCCCGCGATCATCGACAGGGCCGGGGTATCGGAGAACGAGCTCGCGGCGGTGCAGGCGCGGGAGCAGGCCGCGGTGGAGGCCCGCGCCGCGCGCTACCGGGCCCGGCGGCCGCGCCAGCCGCTGGACGGGCGGGTCGCGGTAGTGGTCGATGACGGCATCGCCACCGGGTCCACGGCCCGGGCCGCCTGCCAGATCGCCC
>DAIOWL010000525.1:0-5362 GCA_036758545.1 Streptosporangiaceae bacterium
GTGCATCCGGGCCGAGCACTGGTTCTACTTCAAGCAGATCCCGCGCTGGGTGGCCGACCGGGAGCCGTTCCTGGCCGGCGTGCGCGAGGAATCCGACTTCGGTTTCGACACGCACCGCATCGACCGCCTGGTGGCCGGGAGCCCCGAGGACTGCATCGCCGCCATCCAGAGGTTCCGCGACGCGCTGGACATGGACTACCTGATCATGAGCTTCCGGATGGCGGCCGGGCCGGCGCACGAGGAGGAACTGGCCTGCATCCGCCGGTTCGGCCGCGACGTCATCCCCGCGTTCCGCTGACGTGAGCCGCTACCTGGAGCTCTGCACCCTGGGCGACCTGCTGGTGCGGGGCAGCGAGCACCATCCCGGCCGGGACGCGCTGGTGCTGCCCGGGGTGCGGCGCACGTACCGGGAGCTGGAGGAACGGGCCACCGGGGTGGCCAGGTCGCTGACGGCGATGGGGGTGACCCGCGGAGACCGGGTAGGTCTTTTCATGCCGAACGGTCCCGAGTTCATCGAGTCCCTGTTCGGCATCGTGTTCACCGGCGCGGTCGCGGTCCCGGTCAACGCCCGCTTCACCGCCCGGGAGCTCAGCCACGTGACGCGGGACGCGGATCTCAGAGTGCTGCTGGCCAGCGATGCGCCGGGCGAACCCCGCACCCGGGCGGACGTCATCGCGGAAGCCCTGGGCCCCGATCTGGCGGCGGTCGTGGCGCTGGGCCCGGCGCTGCCTCCGGTCGGCGGGATGATGTCGCAGGAAGCGTTCGGCCGGCTCGCGGAGCAGGTGCCTGCCGACGTGGTCGAGGCACGCCGCCGGCGGGTGGCGCTGCGCGACCCGGCGATCATGTTCTACACCTCGGGCACCACGGCGATGCCCAAGGGCTGCGTGCTCAGCCACGAGGCGCAGGTACGGACCGGGGTTGCCACCCGGATCCGGCTGGGGTACGCCGACGGGGAGCGCGTGTTCGCGCCCTGCCCCATGTTCCACACCGCGTCGACCCAGCCGATGGTGGCGACGATGGATGCGTTCGGCACCTTCGTGTCGATGGGCCACTTCGAGCCGGGCCCGGCCCTCGAGCTGATCGAGGCCGAACAGGTGACCGCGATGTTCCCGGCCTTCCCGCCGCTCACGCTGGGCATGCTCAACAGCCCGGGCTACTCCCCCGCCAGCTTCGCCAGGGTCAGGACCGTGTTCACCGTGGCCCCGCCGGAGGCGCTGCGCGCCATGCAGCGCCGGATGCCGCACAGCGTGCTGGTCAACGCCTACGGCATGACCGAGTTCGGCGGCTCGGTCGTCATGGTCGACCCGGTCGACGGCGACGACGCGCGGCTGGCCACCCAGGGCCCGCCGTTCCCCGGCCTGGAGATCGGCATCAGGGACGAGGCGAACCGCCCGCTGCCCGCCGGGGAACGCGGCGAGATCGTCATCCGCGGGCCGAGCATGTTCGATGGCTACCACAACGACCCAGCCGGTACGGGGTCGGCCGAGGCCGTCGACGACGGCGGCTGGTACCACAGCGGTGACCTTGGCGTTGTCGGTTCGGACGGCCGGCTCCGCTACCTGGGCCGGCTCAAGGACATGCTCAAGGTGGGCGGGGAGAACGTGGCGGCCCTGGAGATCGCCTCGCACCTGCAGGCGCATCCGTGCGTCAGCGTCGCGCAGGTGGTCGGCGTGACCGATGAGAAGTACGGCGAGGTGCCCGCGGCCTTCATCGAGCTGCACCCGGGCGCGACGCTGACCGAGCCGGAGGTCATCGCGCACTGCCGCGGCGGCCTGGCCAGCTTCAAGGTGCCGCGGTACGTGCGGTTCGTCACCGAGTGGCCGATGTCCTCGACCAAGGTGCAGACGTTCCGGCTGCGCGAGCAGCTCGAGGCCGAACTGGCCGTGCGGACAAGCGCTTGCGAGCCGCCTTAAGGGCGGGTCCCGCTGGCGAGCACGGCACTGGCGGCCAGGACACCCCGGCCGCCTTGAGGGCCTCCCTGGCGATGCCGAGCACCGGAGGCGGCGGCTCGCTCCAGCAGGTGAGCGCCAGCCGGCCGCCCGCGCGCAGCACCCACCGGAGCTCGGCCAGCACGGCGGCCGGATCGCCCGTCGCGTGGATGACGAAGTTGCCCGTCACCGCGTCGAACCCGGCGGCGGGCAACGGCAGGTCCGGCAGCACGGCTACCCGCACGTCAAGACCGGGGACGTTGCGCGCCGCCGCCTCGGCCATGCTGGGCTCGGCGTCGACCGCCGTCACCCTGGCGCCCCGCGCCACGGCGGCCCCGGCCACCACGCCGGGTCCCGTGCCGACGTCCAGCACCCGGGTACCCGTCCCGACCCCGGCCGCGTCCAGCAGCGCCCCGACGGCGTGCACCGTCAGCCGGGCGAACCCATGCTCGTAGGCGTCCGCTCGGCCTGCCCACAGCCTGCGCGCGTAGCTATCGAAATCCATGCCAGCATCACAGCACACCGACGACCTGCTAGGGCGCGTCCCGGTCAGCGGGAGCGAGCAGCAGGACGGCGACGATGGTCAGGGCGCCGCCGGCGTATTGTGGCGGGCGGAGCGTCACCCCGAGGAAGATCGCGGCGGCCACCGCCGCCAGGGCGGGCTCGAGGGTGCTGGTGACGGCGAACTCGGTGGGCGTGATGTGCCTGAGGCTGGCCTGCGACAGGCTGAAGGCGATCGCGGTGGCGGCCACGGCGACGAACGCGGTCAGCGCGGCGACGACCACGGGATCACCGGACGGATGCGCCGTCCACGGAGGGAAGATCACCAGGAGGGGAAGGCTCCCGATGCTCAGGCCCCAGGCGGTCGCCGGCCGGGCGCCGGTCTCGCGGACCAGGCGCGCCGAGCCGAGCAGGTAGAAGGAGTACGCCACCGCGGAGATGAGGGCGAGGAGCACTCCGGCCTGATCGGCGCGTGACGCGTGCAATCCCCCGGGCACGCCGGCCGCGAGCAGCCACACGCCGGCTGCGGCCGCGGCCACGGCGGCCAGGCGCCTGGGCGCGGGCCGGACCTGGCGGCGCAGCATCTGCCAGCTGGCCGTCATCGCCACCGCGCTGTACTGGACAAAGGTGGCCAGTGCCACGTTGGACTTGGCGATGGCCGCGAACCACGTGAACTGGGCGGTCGCGATGCCCACCACCGACACGGCGATCAGCAGCCTGCCGTGCCCGTGCGGCCACGCGGGCCGGAAGGCGACGAGCAGGAGCAGCCCGCCACAGCCCATGCGCACCCCGACCAGCCAGCCGGGATCGACGTGATGGCGGGTGAACAGCACCTGGGCCGTGATGCCGCCGAGGGCCCACAACGCGGCTGCGGCCGCGGCCAGGCCCAGCCCGGCGACGCGCCGGGACGCGTCAGCGGAGCGAGTCGTGTCCAGCCGCTGCTACCTCCCCCGTTAGTCCGGCCGGCTTCACTGTAGCGTGGGCGCTATGCCCGAGATGACATGGCTGGACGCCACGGCACAGGCCGATCTCGTCCGGCGCGGCGAGGTAAGCCCCAAGGAGCTGGCGGACGCCGCTATCGCCCGGATCGAGGCGGTCAACCCGCAGCTGGACGCCGTGATCCGGACGCGGTTCGACGCGGCCCGGCTGGAGGCCGACGACGACCTGCCCGATGGGGCGTTCCGCGGCGTGCCGATCCTGTTCAAGGACCTGGGCTGCACCGTCGCGGGCGAGCCCACGGCGTTCGGCGTCGGGCCGATGCGCGAGGTGGCCTGGCCGGTGACGTCTTACCTGGCGGAGCAGTTCCGCGCGGCGGGCTTCGTCGCGCTCGGCCGCACCAACGTGCCGGAGCTCGGCACGACGGTGACCACCGAGCCGCGGAGCTTCCCCCCGGCACGCAACCCGTGGGATCCGGGTCACTCGACCGGCGGCTCGTCCGGAGGCTCGGCGGCCGCGGTGGCGGCCGGCCTGGTGCCGGTCGCGCACGCCAACGACGGCGGCGGCTCGATCCGCATCCCGGCGAGCGAGTGCGGCCTGGTCGGGCTGAAGCCGACCCGCGGCCGGGTGAGCCAGGGCCCGCTGACCGGGGAGGCCTGGGCCGGCGGCGTGGCCGACGGGGCGGTCACGAGGACGGTGCGGGACGCGGCCGGCCTGCTCGACGCGATCAGCAACCGGATGCCGGGCGAGCCGTACTACGCGCCGCCGCTGCCGCGCCCGCTCGTCCAGGAGGTGGGCGCCGATCCCGGGCAGCTGCGGATCGGGATGCTCGACCGGCCGGGCGCGGAGGGGTATCTCGACGACCCGGAGTGCCGGGCCGCGGTAGCCGGGGCCGCGCTGCTGCTCGAGGCGCTCGGCCATCACGTCGAGGAGTCAGCGCCCGCGGCGATGTTCGAGCCGGAATTCCTCCGGCACTTCAGCACGGTCATCGCGGCCGACACCGAGGCGACGTTCCAGAACTTCGAGGAGCTGCTCGGCCGGCCGATCGGCGAGGACGAGCTCGAGGGGCGCAACGTCGCCTACCGGCGGATCGGCCGCAAGCTCAGCGCGGTCGACTACCTGGACAGCCGGGCCTGGTTCGGGACGTGGGCCCGGGGGATGGCGGACTGGTGGGAGGACCACGACCTGCTGGTCACGCCCACCGTCGGCGCTCCCCCGCCCGAGCTGGGCTGGTTCACCGCGGCCGGCCCGGACCATGAGGGGGAACGAGTCGTCAGCTTCATCCCCTACACCGCGCAGTTCAACATGACCGGCCAGCCGGCCATCACCTTGCCGCTGCACTGGACGCCTGGCGGCCTGCCCGTCGGCGTACAGCTGGTTGCGCCGTACGGGCGGGAAGACCTGCTCATCCGGGTCGCCAGCCAGCTCGAGCAGGCCGCCTCCTGGGCCAGCCGGCACCCCCAGGTACACGCCTAGCGGGCCGGCCGTCCGCGGCCCTGGCTAGTCGTCCCGGTGGACGGTACCGGGGGCGAAGGCGGGCACGCAGACCGAGATGTACTCGGCGCCGTCGGCTCCCGGAGTGCTGTAACGCACCCATTCCCCCGGTCGGGTATGAACTCCCTGGCCGCCCTGCACGGTGATCTGCTCCCCTTCGGACTCCACGACCAGGGCACCGCGCAGCACGATCGTGAACTCGTCAAACTCAGGGCGCTGCCCGGGCTCGGCCCAGCCCGAGGGGCTGCGCATGTGCGCGATGCTCAGGCCGTCCTGGCCCGTGTTAGCCCGCCCGACGTACTCGTCGATGAGCTTGGGCGGCTGGCCAGCCGCGGTGACCCGGCTCGGCTGCGTGATGAGTTCAGGCATAGCCGCCAGTATCCCGCAGTCCGGATCACGCCCGCCCTCGCCCCAGGAGTGGCGCAGTAGCGTGCTCTCATGGTGGGCTAGGCGGGTGGAGACTGACCGGGTGCTGGCCGCGTTCGACGCCGAGGTCCGCCGCA
>DAIOWL010000526.1:0-1426 GCA_036758545.1 Streptosporangiaceae bacterium
CCAGCTGGGCCAGGAAGATCGACCGCCTCGAGGTCGACCCCCGGGAAGGCGTCCGTGGCACGAACGTCGCCGGGCGCCGGCTGACCGGGCCGGTCCAGGGGTTCGGCAAGATGTGGCAGAAGACCTACCGGATGAACGCCGGGCCGGACATAACGCCGGAGCAGGCCATCGCCACCTGGCGCGAGCATTTCCCCGAGTTCTGGCCGAAGGGCAACCGGTTCGCCGGCGCGCTCACCGGGATCAACCCCGGCGACGTGGCCCTGCTCGACCTGGCCATCGGCGGCGGCGTCAAGCTATCCACGGGCGTCTTCGTGCTGTATGCCGACGCCGAGTCGTTCACGCTGATGACCCCGCAGGGCCACATGTTCGCCGGCTGGATCACCTTCTCGGCCGAACGGTCCGGCGACACCACCACGGTCCAGGCCCAGGTGCTGATGCGGGCCAACGACCCGCTCTACGAGGTCTCCATGGTCGTGGCCGGGCACCGCAAGGAGGACAAGTTCTGGACCGCCACGCTGACCGCGCTCGGCCAGCGGCTCGGCGTCGCCGACCCGGCGGTCGAGGTCCGGAGCACCTGCGTGGACTCCAAGCGCCAATGGCGCCACACCAGCAACATCTGGCACAACTCGATGGTGCGCAGCGTGCTGCAGACTCTTACCTTCAGGCGGGGCGTGAAAGCCCAGCCCAGCGGGTAGCCTGACCAGCCATGGACGTGGACGCGGTAGTCGTCGGCAGCGGGCCTAACGGCCTGGCCGCCGCCCTGACGATGGCGGCGGCCGGGCTCCGGGTTCAGGTCATCGAGGGCGCGCCGTCGATCGGCGGCGGCTGCCGGACCGAGGAGCTGACCCTGCCGGGCTTCTGGCACGACGTCTGCTCCGCGGCCCACCCGCTCGCGGTGGCGTCACCGTTCTTCAAGCGCTTCGACCTGGCCGCGCGCGGGGTCACGCTGGCCCGGCCCGAGGTGGAGTTCGCCCACCCGCTGGACGGGGGCCGGGCCGCGGTCGTGACCCGCTCGGTGGCCGGGACAGCCGGCCGTCTCGGCCCGGACGGGCGGGCCTACCGCCGCCTGTTCGGCCCGCTGGCCAGCCACATGGACGAGATCCTGCCGGCCCTCCTGGCCCCGCTGCGGACCCCTCCGGCGCACCCGTTCGCGGCGGGCAACTTCGGCCGCCGCGCGATCCTGCCGGCATCGCTCATAGCCCGGCGGTGGGACACGGACGAGGCGCGCGCGATCCTCGCGCACACCCCGCGCGCGGTCGCCGAGGACTGGGAGAAGCTCCTGAACTCGGCCGTCGCCAACGCCGAGCACAACCACGAGCTGCTCGGGGACGACCTGAAGATCTTGTCCGTTACCGCCGATGAGGGCCCGACCCTCAAGCGCTTCCGCCCGCGTGCCCAAGGTCGCGCCTACCGGATCCGCAAGCGC
>DAIOWL010000526.1:1436-5357 GCA_036758545.1 Streptosporangiaceae bacterium
GAGGAACTGACGCTGCCGGGCTTCTGGCACGACGTATGCTCCGCGGCCCATCCGCTCGCGGTGGCGTCACCGTTCTTCAAGCGCTTCGATCTGGCCGCACGCGGGGTCACGCTGGCCCGGCCCGAGGTCGAGTTCGCCCAGCCGCTGGACGGGGGCCGGGCCGCGGTCGTCACCCGCTCGGTCGCCGAGACCGCCGCCAGGCTCGGTGCCGACGGCCGCGCCTACCGGCGCCTGCTCGGGCCGCTGACCAGCCACATGGACGACGTCCTCGAGGCGATCCTGGCCCCGCTGCGCACGCCGCCCGCGCATCCGCTGGCCGCCGCGAACTACGGCCGCCGGGCCATCCTGCCGGCCTCGGTGGTGGCCAGGCGGTGGGACACCGACGAGGCCCGGGCGATCATGGCCGGCGCCGCGGCGCACGCGATGATGCCGCTGACCGCGGCGCCGACCGCGGGGGTCGGCCTGATGCTGATCGGCCTGGCCCACACGGTCGGCTGGCCGGTGGTGGCCGGGGGAAGCGCCAGGATCACCGACGTGATGGCCGCGGCCCTGGTCGCCAGCGGCGGCCGCATCGAGACCGGCCGCTGGGTGCGCTCGCTTGCCGAACTCCCCTCGGCCCGGGCTATCCTCCTCGACGTCTCCCCGCGCGCGCTGGCGGAGATGGCCGGCGACAGGCTGCCCCGCCGGTACCGGGCCGCGCTGCACCGGTTCCGCTACGGCCCCGGCGTCTGCAAGGTGGACTTCGCCCTGTCCGGGCCGGTGCCGTGGACCAGCGAACCGTGCCGCCTGGCCGGCACCCTGCACCTGGGCGGCACGTTCGAGCAGGTCGCCGCAGCCGAGGCCGAAGTAGCGGCGGGCAAGCACCCGGACCGCCCCTACGTCCTCGTGGTCCAGCCCGGCGTCGCCGATCCGTCCCGCGCTCCGGCCGGGCAGGAGACGCTGTGGACCTACTGTCACGTACCATCCGGCTCCGAGATCGACATGACCAGCCGGATCGAGGCGCAGATCGAGCGGTTCGCGCCCGGCTTCCGCGATCTCGTGCTGGCCCGCTCCGTGCGCACCGCCGCCGACGAGGAGGCGCACAACCCGAACTACGTCGGCGGCGACATCGGCGTGGGCATGCAGACGCTGCGGCAGACCGTCCTGCGCCCGGTGCCCAGGTGGAACCCGTACCGGACGCCGGTCCGCGGCTTGTACCTGTGCTCCTCGGCCACCCCGCCGGTCCCCGGGGTACACGGCCGGTGCGGCGAGCTGGCCGCGCTCACCGCCCTGCGAGACGTGTTCGGCGTCCGCGACCGGCCCGATATCAGCCCGGCCCGGCTCCGTACCGACCAGGTACCGAACGGGCCGGGGCGCGTGCCTCAGCCGTAGACCAGGGGCCTTACTTGGCCGAGCCCTTGAGCGAACTGTGCAGCGTCACGCCGGCGGGCTGCTCGTTCGTGGCGTAGTAGAGGACGCAGTGCAGCCCGCGGTCGCCGCCCGGCCACGTCGACGCGTCCGGCACGATGTCGGTCCAGGTGTAGAGCGACTTGGAGTACGCGATTCCCACGTAGGACGCGAACGCGTTGTTGCACGCGGCGGTGGCGTCCTTCTTAATCGTGGCGTCGCCGGGATAGCCGCCCTGCTTGGCCCAGTGGGTGTTGCTGGCGTAGAAGACCTCGGCGGTGTGATCCTCGGTGCACGGCACCCCCTGGCTCAGCTTCGGCCACGGCGTGTTCTTGTTCAGCTGCAGGTTCGCCCCGGTCAGGCAGTCGCCGGCCTGGAGCTGAGCGAGCCGCAGCTCGCCTACGGTCGGGGTCGTGCTGGGACTGGGGGAGGCGCTGTGGGTCTGTGCCGGAGCCGAGCTCGAACCCGACCCGGCGTTGTTGTTGCTGGAGGAACCGCCCCCCAGGGTCAGCACCAGGACCACCACGATCGCCACGACAGCCGCGGCCGCCCCGGCCGGGATCAGCCACTTCGGCCGTTTGCGCGGCGGCGGCTGCGGGGGCCCGCCCGGCGCGTACCACTCGCCGGGAACACCGGGCGTTCCCTGGCCGGGCGGGCCGCCCGGCTGCTGGCCGCCCCACCACCCTTGGGCCTGCCCGCCCTGGGCGGCCTGCCCGCCCTGGGCGGCCTGACCGCCCTGGTAGCCCTGCGGCTCGGGGTACTGCTGCTGTCCCGGGTAGCCCTGCTGCCCGGCCGCATAACCCTGCTGGCTGGGGTAACCCTGCTGGCCGGGATAGCTCTGCTGGCCCGGGTAGCCCTGCTGCCCCGGATAGCTCTCACCGGGGTAGCTCTGCTGCCCTGGGTAGCCTTGCTGCCCAGCGTAGCTCTGCGGCCCGGGGTACCCCTGGGCCGGCTGTCCCGGCGACGACGGATAGTCCTGCGGGCCGGTGGGGTAAGGGGTCGGCGGCGGCGGGGTCGGCGTGGACAGCGAGGTCCGCGTCTGCGGGTGGTCGAGGGCCTCGCTGCCGGGCGCGCGCTCGTCCTCCAGGGAGCCGGCGGCCATGGCCATCGGCGCGACCGGGTCGGCAGCCGGAGCTACCGGGTCCGCCATCGGAGCGACCGGGTCGGCCATCGAGGGGTGGCCGGCCATCGAGCCCCCGGCCACGGAACCGCCTGCCATGGACCCGCCCGCTACCGAACCTCCGGCCAGCGAGCCGCCGCGACGGTGCAGGCTGGCCTCGGACGGCGCGCTCCTGGCGGCGTTCTCCTCGAGGATCTGCAGGGGCAGCCAGTCGGTCAGGTCCGCGGCGGCGGGGTACGCGGCCGACAGGTCGGTCAGGAACTGCGTCGCCGTGGGCCTGCGCTTGGGATCACGGGACAGGCTCCGCTTGATGAGCGGGCGGAGGTTCTCGGGAACGTTGTCGGTGTTCGGCTTGCCGTGTACCACACGGTAGAGCAGCGCCGCGGTGTCGCCGCTGCCGAACGGGCCCTCGCCTCGCGCGGCGTAGATGAGCACGCCGGCCAGGCTGAAGATGTCGCTGGCCGGGCCGACGGTGAGGCCTTCGGCCTGCTCCGGCGACATGAACCCGGGCGAGCCGATCATGAAGCCGGTGCCGGTCAGCGACGTCGCGCCCGCCGCGGAGGAGATGCCGAAGTCGATAATCCGCGGCCCGTCCTGGGCCAGCAGCACGTTGGAGGGCTTGAGGTCACGGTGGATGACGCCCGCGGCGTGGATCGCGATCAGGCCTTCGGCCAGTCCCGCCGCCAGCGCGAGCACGGAGTTCTCCGGCAGCGGGCCCTGCCGCTCGACGGCGTCCGACAGCGACGTGCCCGGCACGTACGCGGTCACCAGCCAGGGCACCGGCCCGTCCACGTCGGCGTCGACGACCGCCGCGGTGAACAGCCCGCCCACCTTGCGCGCGGCCGAGACCTCGCGCGCGAAGCGGGCGCGGAAACCCGCGTCCTCGGCCAGGTTCGCGCGGATGACCTTCACCGCCACCATGCGGCCGCCGGGGGAGCGGGCGAGGTAGACCCGGCCCATCCCGCCGCTGCCGAGCCTGCCGAGCAGCACATATGGCCCAATGCGCTGGGGATCGCCGGGCTGTAGCGCCGCCAAACTGGTCACCCCCACCTAACTACTGTCATGCATCGCGCCAGCTTGCGCCGGACCGCAGAAATTACACATACCACAGATCCGCACTGTGGTCAGGCCCCCGGTTGGCCGTGGCGACGCGTCCTGAAGATCGCTGACTCCAACCCTAGTGCGGATTGCGTGCAAAAGGGAGGTAAAGCGCCAACCGCTGAGCCCGTGCCGGGGCGCCCCGTTGAGCCGCGGACGACGAGTTCGGGTTCGAAGAGCAGTTCCTCCGGATATACGGCCATATTCTCGATCTGGTTCGCGCCAGCAGCGCGGCCAGCACGTCGCTGCGGAGCGTCAGGCCGTGAGGACCTCGCGCAGGGTGGCGGCGAAGGCGTCCGGCTCGCCGGTCTGACCGT
>DAIOWL010000527.1:0-5353 GCA_036758545.1 Streptosporangiaceae bacterium
GCGATCTCGGCCAGTTCGGCGTGCAGCTTGCGTACCTCGTCCTCACCCCAGATCGGTGAGCTGAACTGGTGGTGGGTGATCGCCGTCACCATGAGAAACATGGCCTCGATGGAGGTAAATCCGCCATCCAGCCAGTCGGTACGCTCCATGTCCGCTTCCTGCCTCGGGTCGCCGCGCCAGGTATGGCTTGCCCTGGCCGGCTCGTGTCACTCCGGCCGGCCAGAGCCATAGGAACAGCCTGACGCGGCCGCCCCGGGCCGGGCATCATGGCCAACGCCCATCCCGGCCTGCTAGCTAGCCGGTAGACCACGCGCCGGCCGTTCTTACAGGCTGCTCGGAGCAATCTTCCAGCCGGATGACCTGTGATGATTTGTGATTCAATGAGCGTTGTCGCAGGGGGAGGTGCGGCGTGCGAAAGCGAGATCCCGGACGCATCGCGCCGCTCGCCCGGCTGAAGGTGGGCACGAAGCTGATGCTGCTTGTCCTGCTGCCGGTGTGCGTCCTTCTCGGCTTCACCGGCTTCACCGCCTTGGCGGACTGGCACGCAGCCAGCCAGTTGCAGGATTTCCGGGCCGCGACGCGGCTGTCCTTCGCGACGGCCGGGGTAGCCGGCCAGCTGGCAACGGAGCGCACCGCGGCCGCCATGGTGCGCCTGCGACCCGGCACGCAGGCCCAGGCCGGGCTGGGTGCCGCGCAGCGCGACGTGAACCAGGCGTTGCACGAGGCGCAGGATCGCGCCGCGGACTGGCACGGGTCCGTAGACGTGGCCGGCCGGCTGGCCGTCGCCCGCAAGCAGCTGATGGCCCTGCGGCTCCGGGCCGCCGGCGGGTCGCTCTCCGTCCCGGATATCTCCGCCTCATACGGCGCCCGGGTGAACGACCTGATCGGCACGGTGGGAGACCTGATCGAGGACCGGCCGCCGCAGAGCTCCGGCCAGACGCCCGGTGCCTACCTGGCCATGCTTCAGGCGATCGAGGCCGCCCAGCGCGAACGCGTGGATGTGGCCGCGGTGCTCGGCGCACCGCGGGACCAGGCGGCGCTGAACCAGATGACGGCGACCAGCCGCTGGGCGACGCTGGAAGGCGCGGAGCTCGGCACCTTCCGCCAGAACGCTCCGGGGCGGCTGGCCGCGGACCTGGACGCGGTGTTGCGTACCCCGGCCGGGATCGCGGTGCGGACGGTGCGCGACGAAATCCTCGCCCGTCCACGGGCCGCGGTCGCGCACACCTCCCTGGCGGCGTGGCTGAACGCCACCGGGACCCGGATCGGCGGCCTGGGCCGGGTGGAGAGCGGGACGGGCCGCGATCTGGCGACCACCGCGTCACGAGACCTCCACGCGGCGCGCGCGGGCGGCCTCCGCAACCTGGGCCTGTTGCTCGCGGTGCTGTCCGTGGTGACCGCCCTCGGCCTCGTGCTGCGGCGCTCGATCACCCAGCCCCTCAGCGAGGTCTCCGAGGGAGCGCGGACCCTGTCAAGTGGCGACCTGGCCTTCGACGTGAGCTACGCCGGGCGCGACGAGATCGGCGACGTCGCGGCGGCCTTCCGCGACCTGCACGTCACGGCGGAGCGCCTGGTCGGCGAGATCCGGGCGACCAACGCCGCGATCAGCGACAACCGGCTGGACCACCGCGCGGACGTCGGCGCCTTCGAGGGCACCTGGGCCCACCTGCTGGCCGGCATGAACGACACCATCGCCGCCTTCGCCCGGGCCCGGGCAGATCTGGCCGCCTCCCGGGCGCGGATCGTGGCCGCGAGCGACCAAGCCAGACGGCGGATCGAGCACGACCTGCACGACGGGGCCCAGCAACAGCTGGTCTCACTCGGCCTCGGCCTGCGCGCCGCGCAGAAAGCCGTGCCGCCGGGACAGCCTGGGATGCGACAGGAACTGGGCCGCCTGGCCCGCGGCACCGCCGAGATACTGGAGGAACTGCGGGAGATCTCCCGCGGCATCCATCCCGCCGTCTTGTCGCTGGGCGGGCTCGGCCTCGCGCTGAAGGCGCTGGCCCGCCGGTCCCCGGTGCCGGTGAAACTCGACGTACGGGTGCAGGCCCGGCTGCCCGAACGGGCCGAGGTGGCCGCTTACTTCGTAGTCAGCGAGGCCCTGGCCAACGTGGCCAAGCACGCGCGGGCATCCGTGGTGGAGGTCCAGGTCGAGGTGCGAGACGGCGCCCTGGCCGTCTCGATCCGCGACGATGGCATCGGCGGAGCCGATCCGTCGCGCGGTTCCGGGCTCATCGGGCTGACCGACCGCGTCGAGGCATCGGGCGGCACGATCAGCATCTCCAGCCACGCCGGAGCCGGAACGCGGATAACCGCCGAGCTTCCCGTCGACCCCGGCTAGCGACGGCGCGGCCAGCCGACAGGGTCCCTGCGGCGCCGGTCAGCCGTCAGCCCTGGAGCCGGGTCAGCAGCGCGGTACCGTCAGGGCTGCCCAGGCCCGAGCAGGCGTCCCAGCCGGGGCCGGCCGCGTAGGCGCCGTTGTTCCCGCTGGTGATGTCGCGGAAGCCGGGCACCGCGGTGCCGGGCGTCACCCCGGCGTACAGGAGCGTCTGGATCAGGCCGAACCGCTGCCCGGACGCCTCTGCCAGCCGGCTGATCAGCGCCGCCCACAGCGGCGCGACCGCGCTGGTGCCGCCGACGACCTGGGCCTTGCCGCCGGAGTAGATCTGGTAGCCGGTAGCCGGGTCGGCGTTGCCCGCCACATCCGGCACCCCCCGCCCGCCAGGGCCAGCGCCAGCGTCCGAACCAGAACCAGCGCGAGCGGGCACGCCGGCGTCCGCTTGCCAGGACGGCAGGGCGAACTCGTCGCTGACCCCGCCGCCGCTCGCTCCCTCGTTGGCCGCGGTCTCGTTCCAGACCACCTCGGAACTGATCACGCCGGTGGTCGGGTCGGCGAGGAGCTTGGTCCCGCCGCAGGCCAGCGCGTGCGGGCTGGAAGCGGGGAAGTCCACGTGCGGCTGCCCGTCATCGACGGCGTCGCCGCTGCCGTTGTCGCCGCAGGCAGCGCAGACCGTGATGCCTAGCGCGGCCGCGTCGGCCATCGCCGCGTCCATAGCGCTGCGCCCCTGCGCGGTCCACGAGTCCTCGGACTGACCCCAGCTGATCGAGATCGCGATCGGGGCCGGGGTGGCCTGCGCGGCCTCGGAGATCGCGTCGATGAAGCCGCTGTCGCTGTTCGGCGCGAAGTAGACCACCTGCGCCGCCCCCGGCGCGGCCGCGCCGATGACGTCGACGTCGAGCGCGACCTCCATGTCGGCTCCGTTCGGATCCGAGCCAGGCGCGTTAGACCCGCCGTCCACGCTGGCCGCGGTGACGGACGGGACGTCAATGCCGAGGCCGCCGAAGTAGGTGTCGAGGTCGCTGTCGGAGTAGCCGCCGCCGAGCTCGATGACCGCGATGGTCTGGCCCGCACCGGTGGTCCCGGCCGGGAACTGGTAGATGCTGGCCACCTGGTTCGGCGGGTAGGTGCTGCTCTGGGCGGCCGCGGCGGCGCTGCCGTCCCTCGGGGCCCGGAAGTGCGGCCGGGCCTGTGGCCGGGTGTCCAGGCCCAGCACCGCGAGCACCACGCCGTCCAGCGGGGCCGGCACGAACAGCGGGCCCTCCCGGTAGCGGTGGGTGACCGTCCCCTGGCCTTCCGGTGCCGGACTGCTGACCTGCCGCAGCTCAGCGCCGAACACGCTGGACAGCTGCCCGAGCGTGCCCGCCACCTTGATTCGCCGGCTGGCCGGGAGCACCGCGATGATCTCCAGGCCCAGGCCGGTGAGCGTCCGCCGGACCAGGTCCACGTCGGCCGGGTCGGCCCCGTACCGCTCGGCCAGCTGGTCGCCGGTCAGGACGGTGGGCCCCTCGACGATGTCGGCGGGAATCTCGGCCCGCCGGCGCAGCACCAGCGTCAGCCTGGCCCGCTCGGAGGTGTCCAGCTGCCCGGCCGGCGCGGCGCCCGGAAGCGGCGCGCGCTCGCTGCCGGCCAGCTGAACGAGGGGTTCGGATTCTTCAGGCATGGTCAGCTCCTGCTTGAGGTCGCGCGTAGAGGCCCGCCCGTTCGGCGATATTTTTCCCGAACGGGCGTGGGTGGCGGTTCCCGAGAATAGGGAAAAGCTGCCGACCGCGAGCCATTTCGCCGGCAAATGCGCCGCGAATAAAGGGCGTGACCCTCTTGAGCTTCTGTGGTGGTGGTGGCGGCGCCAGCGACGGCGGTGGCCGGCGCCACCACCACCACGTTCTTGGGTCAGGCGCTCACGGGTCTCCCGCGTCCGGAGGTCGCGGAGCCCCCCTGACGATCCCGCTCGCCCCGGCGGCGGGCGAGCCAGGTCCCGGTGAGGACCAGGGACGCCAGCAGCAGCGGCGGGAGGTAGAGCAGGGGAATCGAGGACGGGATGATGGCCGAGCCGCCGCCGGGCTGCCCGAACAGGTCGACGGCCAGCTTCTCCTGCCAGAGGAACGCGTAGGGGATGACCGGGATGGCCAGCAGCACCAGGACGCGGCGGCTGACCGGGGCGCGCAGGCACGCGGCCGCCACGCCGACCAGGACCGCGGCGATCAGCAGATCGGCGGGCAGGCCGGCCACCTTGCCGCCGAAGTCGTCGGACTGGGTCGGCGCTCCGTCGCCTCCTGGGCCGAACCACACGTCGCCGCCCACGCTGAAGCCGCCGAGGATCAGCGCCGCCGCGCCGACCAGGGCGGTGCCGCTCCGGGTCAGCAGGGCCAGGCCGCGGTCAGGTCCGGGGGAGAGCAGCAGCGCCACCGCGGCCGTGCCGGAGAGCAGGACGGTGAACGCCACGGCCGGGTCGGCGTACCCGGCGAAGGCCGGGACGGCGCCGGCCGCGACCTGCCCGATCGCGGTGGCCAGGGCGCCGAGCCCGGCTAGCCGACGCAGCCGAAGGAACACGAGCAGGGTGACCCCGGGGGCACCGGCCGCCATCGGCAGGTCGGCCAGGCCGAGGGAAGCGGTGAGTTCCCAGTGCGGGTGACCGGTGATGCTGCTCGCCACCGCTTGCGGGATGCGGAACTCGGTCAGCGCGGCCACGAGCAGCAGCAGCGGCGCCACCACGCTGACCACGGCCAGGGCGTCACTCCAGCGCTGATCGCGCACCGTCCAGGAGAGCCAGTGCGC
The DNA here is from genome assembly GCA_036758545.1 of Streptosporangiaceae bacterium. GTDB lineage: Bacteria > Actinomycetota > Actinomycetes > Streptosporangiales > Streptosporangiaceae > Palsa-504. The sequence continues at coordinate 5,114 of DAIOWL010000527.1, forward strand.
TCGCTTGAGGCGGTTCAGCGCGATCCGGCCGCGGATCCGCAGCGCGCCGCCGACGAGGTCGGCGCTGTCGGCGGTGTGCTGACCGAAGCGCAGCGCCCAGGCCATCGGCTTGGGCGCCCGGACCTGCGCGTCACCGTCGGCGGCGAGCAGCAGCACGCCGACCATTTCCTCGGTGTGCTCGCGCCGGTGGTCTTTGGGGTACAGGGCCAGCAGCCGCCGGTACCACGTCTCCATCCGGCT
>DAIOWL010000528.1:0-5351 GCA_036758545.1 Streptosporangiaceae bacterium
ACCGACTCGGCCAGCCGCCGCTGGCTGGCCAGCGCGGCCGGATCGGCGCCGGTCAGGCCGTCGGACTTGGTGACGTGCACGGCCAGCAGGTCGCCGCCCGCGGACCGGGCGGCGATCCTGGCCGCCCGCCTGATCAGCGTCTTGCCCTCGGGGCCGCCGGTCAGCGCGACCACCACGCGCTCCCTGGCCTCCCAGGCGCCCTCGATCTTGTGCTCGACGCGGTACCGCTGCAGGCCCTCGTCCACCTTGTCGGCCAGCCAGAGCAGCGCGAGCTCGCGCAGCGCGGCGAGGTTCCCGGAGCGGAAGTAGTTGGTCAGGGCCGCGTCGATCTTCTCCGGCGGGTAGATGTTGCCGTGCGCCATCCGGCGGCGCAGCGCCTCGGGCGTCATGTCGACCATCTCGACCTGGTCGGCGGCGCGGACGATGGCGTCGGGCACGGTCTCCCGCTGCGGTACCCCGGTGATCTTCTCGACCACGTCGTTGAGGGACTCCAGGTGCTGGATGTTGACCGCGGAGATCACGTCGATCCCGGCGTCGAGCAGTTCCTCCACGTCCTGCCAGCGCTTCTCGTTGCGCGACCCGGGCACGTTGGTGTGCGCGAACTCGTCCACCAGGGCGATCTCGGGGCGCCGGGCGAGCACCGCGGCCAGGTCCATTTCCTCGAACGTGGCCCCGCGGTACTCCAGCGTGGCCCGGGGCACCACTTCCAGGCCGTCCAGCAGCGCGCTGGTCTGCGGCCGCCCGTGCGCCTCGGCGAACCCCACCACGACGTCGGCACCGCGTTCGGCTCGCCGGTGCCCCTCGCTGAGCATGGCGTAGGTCTTGCCCACGCCCGCCGCGGAACCCAGGTAGATTCGCAGCCGCCCGCGTTCCGGCCGGGCCGGGGGCCCGCCCGCGCCGTCGTTGTCAGCCATGTTCTTCTTCGCGCACCTCGCCAGCTCGAGCTCGCCGCTGACCTCCATTGTGAAGCACGGCCATCAGACCAGTAATTCCGCATGTCAGGACGGCCACTCGGGTCCTAACGGGATTCATGCGCCGCTCATCCGCGATCCATGCGCCGGGCCCGGCTAACGGTTCAGTGACGCCTGCGCGGTGAAGAAGGCGCTGGACGGGGGCTGCCACAGGGCCATCACCGCGCCTAGGGCAATCAGCCAGCCGATCAGGGTCAGCACCTTGGCCGGGCCGAGGCCCGCCTGGCTGCTGGCCACCACGCCGAGCACGCCCACCGTGTGCACCGCGAACAGCACCGTGCCCGCTACCCGGGCGCCGCTGCTGCCCCGCCGGCAGGCCCGCGCGATGCCGAGCCACAGCGCGATGTCAGCGGCGCACATCAAGATGGCCAGGGTCACCGCCCCGGCTAGGCGGTGATCGGTGGACTCGCTCGCCAGCGAGTAGTGCTTAGCGATGCTGACCGAGACCACGATGACGCCGATCGCCCAGATCAGCGCGAAGGCCGCCCCGGCGTACATCAGCCGGACCGCGGTCACCATGCTCGCGGGCAGCGGCACCGTCGCACCGTGTGATCCCGTCCGGTGCGGCTGCGGGTAGCCGGCCGGCTGGGCCACCGGGACGCCGTTGGCGGGCACGTAACCGCGCGGCTCCGGGTACTGCACGCCCACTGCCTGCGAGCCAGGCCCCGCCTCGGCGCCCAGGCTGGCTTTCGCCCCGCCCGGCCCAGAGTACGGCCAGCGCGGCGCGGGCGCCTGCGGCCCGGATGGCTGGGGCCCGGGAGGCTGGGGCCCGGGAGCCTGGGACGCGGGAGGCGGGTTGCGACCCGGGTCCGACGGGGTGGTCGGCCGGTGCGTGGCCGCGGCCCAGGAGAACCCCTCCGCCGGCCTGCTGCGCGTCTGCTCCTCCAGCCGGGCCTGGTGGGCGCCGATCAGCCGCGCCACCGAGGACGGCCAGAACGCCACCGCGGACGGCCCGGTGGTGTCCGTCTCGCCGGCGATCATGCCGGACAGCGCGCGCAGCGAGGCCCGGGCGCCCGGGTCCTTGGCCAGGCACGCGGCGATCACCGGGCGGAGCCGGGGCGGTACCCCGTCCAGGACCGGCTGGGCGTGCACGACCCGGTACAAGATGGCCGCGGCCGTCCCGGTGCCGAACGGTCCCATTCCCGCCGCCGCGTAGGCCACCACGCAGCCCAGCGCGAACACGTCGCTCGCGGGTCCCGCGCCCCGGCCCTCGGCCTGCTCCGGCGACATGAAGCCCGGCGTGCCGAACACCACTCCGGCCGCCGTCAGCGAGGTGCCGTCGGCGGCGCGCGCGATGCCGAAGTCGATCACCCGCGGCCCGTCGGTGGCCAGCAGCACGTTGGCGGGCTTGAGGTCGCGGTGCACCACGCCGCAGGCGTGGATCGCCTGCAGCGCCTCGACCAGCCCGGCCAGCAGCGGCCACAGCGCCTGCTCGGGCAAAGGCCCGTTTTCCGCCACGACCTGGTCCAGCGACGGGCCCGGCACGAACGCGGTGGCCAGCCACGGCGGCCGCTCGTTCAGCCCGCTGGCCACCACCGGCGCGGTGTAGATGCCGCTGACCGCGCGGGCCGCGGCGACCTCCTGGCCGAACCGGCGCAGGAAGTCGGCGTCGCTGGCCAGGTTCGGGTGCACGATCTTGATCGCCACGGCCCGGCCGGCCGGGGAGAGCCCGAGGTAGACCCGGCCCATGCCGCCCGCGCCGAGCTGCGCGCGCAACCGGTACTCACCGATCACCCGCGGATCGTCCGCGGCCAGTGGCTTCATCAACTTCCCCAGGGTAGGTCCCGCGCTTCACATTCTGCGGCATACCCCGCGAAGTGCGTACGGTCGATGACCGGGAAAGTCACCCCCCAGGCCCCGGTCACCGTGATTTCCGGAGCCAGCGGGCAGCACGCGCGGCGCGCCTCCCAACCTCTTACGACCATGTGTTCGATACTGTAAGGGTGAGGATGGCCTACCGGCGCCGGGCATACCCCGACGATTAGCAGCAGCAGACGCTGAACCGCACCTTCGGCTGCGTCCGCGTGGTCTGGAACCAGACCCTGGCCGCCCGGCACGCTCGCTGGCAGGCCGAACGCACGGCCACCTCTTATGCCGAGACCGACGCCGCGCTGACCCTCATGAAGAAGGACCCGGACCTGTCCTTCCTGTCCGAGGTCTCCTCGGTGCCGCTGCAGCAGGCGCTCCGCCACCAGCACCAGGCGTTCACCGCGTTCTTCGCCCGGCGCGCCTGCTACCCGCGGTTCAAGTCCCGGCACGGCCGGCAGACCGCGCACTACACGCCGCGCATTCACGATGCGGGACGGCGAGCTACGGCTGGCCAAGACGGCCAGCCCGCTACGGTTTACTTGGTCCTGGTCCGAGGTGGACGTAGCCACGCTGGATCCCACGATGGTGATCATCTGCAGGGAGCCGGACGGCCGCTGGTACGTGACCTTGACCATCGACGCGGATGCCCCCGAGCCCTTGGAGCCGGCCAGTCATGCGGTCGGCGTCGATCTGGGCGTGACGAACTTCGCCGTGACGTCGGATGGGGAGCGGATTGCCAACCCGCGGTACCTGGCGCGCAAGGCCCGGAACCTGGCCCGCTACCAGCGGCGTCTGGCCCGCTGCCGGAAAGGCTCGGCGAACCGAGCCAAGGCCGCGGCGAAGGCGGCCCGCGCCAACCGCAAGATCCGCCACGCGCGGCGGGACTTCCTGCACCGCGCCAGCACCCGCCTGGTCCGCAAGAACGACATGATCGTGATCGAAGACCTCGCCGTCAGGAACATGGTCCGCAACCGGCACCTTGCCCGCGTCATCTCGGACTGCGGCTGGGGCGAGTTCCGCCGCCAGCTGGAGTACAAGTGCGAGCGGGCCGGACGCGAGCTGATCGTAGTTGACCGCTGGTACCCGTCCAGCAAGACCTGCTCGGCGTGCGGGCACCTGCTCGCGGAGCTGAGCCTTTCCACCCGGCACTGGACGTGTCCCTCGTGCGGCTCCCGGCATGACCGGGACATCAACGCCGCGAAGAACATCCTGGCGGCAGGTCTTGCCGTTTCTGCCTGCGGAGCTGATGTTAGACACTCCGGGTCCTCCCGGGTGCGGTCGGCGGTGAAACAGGAACCCCGGCCGGTGACGGCTGGAATCCCTGTCCTTCAGAACGGGGAGTAGTCAAGGCTGGTAGCGGTATCCCATCCCCGGTTCGGTGAGCAGATGCCGGGGACGCGCCGGGTTGTCCTCCAGCTTGCGCCGCAGCCGCGCCATGTGGAACCGGAGGTAGTTGGTGCGCTGGCCGAACCCCGGGCCCCATACCGCGGTCAGCAGCTGCGCCGACCCGACCAGCTGGCCCGGTCGGCGCAGCAGGACCTCCAGGATCCGCCATTCGGTCGGGGTGAGCCGGAGGGTGTCCCTCGCGTCGTCGCTGGCCGCCCGCCTGACCTGGTGCGCGGCCATGTCGACCAGCCACCGGCCGATCGTGGCCTGGCGCACCCGGCCCAGGCCGCTCTCGCCGTCGTCACGGCGCAGCACGGCGCGCAGCCGGGCCAGGAGCTCGGCCATGGCGAACGGCTTGGTCACGTAGTCGTCCGCGCCCACGTCCAGCGCGCCGATCTTGTCCCCCGGGCTGGTCCGCCCGGACAGCACGATGATCGGCGCGTGGTACCACTCGCGCAGCGCCACGATCACCTCGGTGCCGTCGATGTCGGGCAGGCCGAGGTCGAGGATGATCGCGTCCGGCGGGTGGCTCGCGGCCACCGCCAGCGCCTCGCGGCCGGTGCCCGCGGTCCGCACGTCGTACTGCCGGGCGCGCAGGTTGATCCGCAGCGCGCGGACCAGTTCGGGCTCGTCCTCGACGATGAGGATCCCGGCGCCCCCGGGCCCCGGCCGGGGAGGGTCCGGCCGGGGTGCTGGGGCGGCGGTCGACTCCATCCGGGCCTCAGCCAGAAGACTTCGCCGACAGCTGGTCGAGCGCGATGTTCAGCTCGAGCACGTTGACCGCCGGCTCGCCGAGGAAGCCGAGCGTCCGACCCTGGGTGTACTTGTCCACCAGCGCCTTGACCTCGGACACGGGCAGGTTCCTGGCCTCGGCCACGCGGTTGACCTGGATGGCCGCGTTCTGCGGCGAGATGCCCGGGTCCAGGCCCGAACCCGACGCGGTCACCGCGTCCGCCGGAATCTGCGATACGGAGACGTGATCGAACGCCGCGATGGCCTTCTGCCGCTCCTTGATCAGCTGGATCTGGGCCGGGTTGTTGGGCCCGAGGTTGGACGCCGCGGAGAACAGCGGGTTGCAGCCGTAGTCGGTCTTGGACGTGGCGTCGACCGCGTTCGACGGCCGCGGCTGGAAGTACTGCGGCAGCGGGTTGCCCTTGGCGTCCGCGAACTCCTGGCAGAGCAGGC
>DAIOWL010000529.1:0-5335 GCA_036758545.1 Streptosporangiaceae bacterium
GTTCATGACCGCCACCCTCACCTGGAGCGGCGTTACCGCCCGGCGGATGGCCCGGCACGCGCTGGCCGAGCCGGCCGCCGACCTCGGCCCGGCCGCCGTGGCCGGGCTGGTCTGCGGCGCCCACGCCCAGGTGCTCAGCGCGGCCGAGCTCTCCGTCGGGCGGCGGATCGCCGGGGCGATCCGCGCCGACGTCCAGCACGCGCTCTGGCGGGAACGCACCCTAGTCAAGACGTTCGGCCCCCGCGGCACCGTCCACCTGCTGGCCGCCGCCGACCTGCCGATGTGGACCGGAGCGCTGTCTGCCCTGCCGTCGCCGGTGCCGATCCACCCCGAGGGCGTCCGCTTCACTCCCGGGCAGGCGGACGAGGTCATCGCGGCCATGGGGGACGCGCTGGCCGACGCCGACCTCACCGTAGACGAGCTGACCGACGCGCTCGCCAGTCGGCCAGGCCCGTGGGCGGTCGAGCGGACCATGGACGCCTTCCAGGACAAGTGGCCGCGCTGGCGCCAGCTCACCAGCACGGCCGCGCACCGCGGGGTGCTGTGCTTCGGGCCGGACCGGGGCCGCAAGGTCACCTACACCAACCCGCACCGCTGGCTGCCCGGCTTCCGCCCCGCCGACGGCGGGACGGCCCTGCGCACCCTGGTCACCCGGTACCTGCACGCCTACGGTCCGGCTACCCCGGCGCACTTCGCCAGGTGGATCGGCGTCCCGCCCCGGCACGCCGCCGCTCTGTTCGGTGAGCTGGCATCCGCGCTGGAGCGCGTCGAGCTGGACGGCGACACGGCCTGGACGTGCGCCGGCGACACCGGGACGCCGTCCGAACCGCACCGCGGCGTCCGCCTGCTGCCCTACTTCGACCCGTACGTCGTCGCGGGCCAGCCCCGGGAGCGGCTCTACCCGGGGGCGGCCGCCGCCCGCGCGCTCACCCCGTCGGGCCAGGCCGGGAACTACCCGGTCCTGCTGGTCGACGGCGTGGTCGGCGGCGTCTGGCACCAGCGGCGCTCCGGCCGCAAGCTCACGGTCACCGTCGAACCACTGCGCGAGCTGACCGCGCGACAGCGCCGCGAGCTCGACGACGAGGTCTCCCTGGTGGGCGCGGTCATGGAGGCCACGCCGACGGTGACGGTAGGCCCGGTGACCGTCGGCCCGCACGCGTGAGCGCCGGAGTTACCGATGCCGCTCGTCAGCGGCCCAGCGTGACGACGTGCACGTCGCAGCGCCGTCCCGGGCAGTCGCGGAGCTTGCCGTCGGTGGTCACCAGGCGGCAGCCGCGCCCCTCGGCGAGCGCCAGGTAGGCGGCGTCGTAGGGCGTCACGTTGTGGCGCAGTTCCCAGACCCGCCCGGCCAGCTCGTTCCAGGCCGCGTAGCCGATCGTGAGCTGGTTCAGGGTGCTTACGGCCGCGTCGGCGCGCTCGTCGCTGAGCTTGCCAGCCAGCCACCTGCCCCTGATCGCCGACGTAACCTCCACCCGCAGGTGCTCCGGGGCCGCCCAGTGCGGGTCCACGGCGAGCTCGGCCTGGGCGGCATCCCCGGTCGGGCCGTCGTCGGTCAAGGCGTCCACCATGAGCGCCGCGTCAACGACGATCACGCGTCACCGGCGTTCCGCTGATCCCGTTCGGCGCGGATCGCGTCAAGTTCCCCGGCCGTCTCGCCCGGGGAGGCCACGTAGCCGCCACCGGTCTCCCGGACCCGCTTCAGCAGCATCACGTTCCGCGCCCGGCGGGCGTCCTCTTCCAGCAGCGCGAGCAGGTATGCCTGCATCGACTGTCCCCGCGCCCGGGCCACCTGCGCGAGCGTGTCCCGGACCTGCTCGGGGACATCCCGCACCTGGATGCTCACCATAGCGTCATTATACATGCATGCATTATGATTGCATGTGCGTTCACCCTGAATTGGCCCGGTGTAGCCGGCCGGGATTGGACCTTCCCTCAGGCCACCCTGTTCTTTTAGCCTCCTGACCAGACGGTAGGAAGAGCAGCCGAACCGGGGGTCGGAGGCACAACTGGCTGATCAGGCGGTAACGCGCGCGGACGGGGCGACCGATGTACGCGGGGTGCTGTCGGTCGCCGTGCTCGGGCTGCTCGAGGTGATGGTGGCCGGCCGGCTGGTGGTGTTCACCGCGGGCCGGCTGCAGACGCTGCTGGCCGTGCTGGCCATGTCGGCCGGGGAGACGGTCTCGGTAGACTACCTGGCCGCCGCGGTGTGGGAGGGGAGCCTGCCCGCCGACGTCCGCAAGACCGTGCAGACGTACGTGACCAGGCTGCGCGCCGTCCTCGGCACCGAGCTGATCGGGACCAGGCCGAACGGGTACGTGCTGCACGCCGAGCCCGATCAGGTCGACGCGCTGCGGTTCCTCCGGCTGGCGGACGCCGCCGACGCGGCGCCCGACGTGCGGGCGGAGCGGACCCGGCTGGAGGAGGCGCTGGCCCTGTGGCGTGGCATCCCGTTCGAGGGGCTGCGTTCCGGATGGCTCGCGGAACTGGAGGCGCCGCGGCTGGTGGAACGGTACCTGGCCGCGGTGGAGCGGCGGGCCGACCTCGACCTCGCCGCCGGACGGCCCGGCCCGCTGGTCGGACAGCTGGGTGAGCTGCTGGCCCGGCATCCGCTGCGGGAGTCCTTGTGGCTGCGGCTGCTGGTGGCCTTGCACCGGAGCGGGCGCCGGGCCGAGGCGCTGCAGCGGTACCAGGCGATCCGCGTGCATCTGGCCGAGGAGCTTGGCGTAGATCCCGGAGCTGAGCTGCAGCGGGTCTACGCCGACCTGCTGGCGGACCGGGCGCCCGCGGTGACCTGCCGCGGCTGCCCGCTCAGGGGCCGAAGCATCGCCGTAGCACGGTGAGCCCCTCTTCGATGCGCTCGGCGGGGATGGCGTCGTAGCCGTAGGACACGCGTCGGCGGCCTGCGCTGATGTTGCTGCCCGTCAGCGGTCGGCTCAGCGCCGGACGCGGTAGCGGATGTGCGTGGCCTCAGGGGTGTCGATCACCCGGATGATCTCCAGCTCGACCGGTGACGGCACCATCTCGAACAGCCGCCGGCCCGCACCGAAAAGCACCGGGATCTGATGGATCTGAAACTCGTCCAGCACCCCCGCCTCGAGCGCCCGCTGCGCCGTGTACGCACCGAGTACGCACACATCGCGGTCCCCGGCGGCGGCCTTCGCCTGTGCCATCGCGCTGGCGATCCCGTCGGTCACGTACGTCACCAGCGGGTACTTCGCCGCCGAGGGACCCGGCGGCCGGTGGCTGGGCACGAAGATCGGACGGCCGCCATTGTCGCCGCCCCAGTGATCGACCTGCTCCACGGTTCGCCGGCCCGCCAGCACCGCCCCGGTCGCCTCGAGCTCGTCGTGCAGCTCCCCGGTCGGCCCGGAGGGCCGGGAAAAGTCGCCGTACCACTCGTGCAGCCGGCCGAAGCCGTCGCCGCCTGGGTGGCCCGGTTCGTCGCCCGGACCCGCGATATACCCGTCGAGCGACATCGACATGTAAAGGACTGATGCAGGCACGTCGGCCTCCTGTGATCTCGAGTATTTGACAGGACATGCCCTAGCCGAACTCGTCGGCCACGGCGGTCTTGGGTAGCAGCAGCGACAGCGCGGCCGAGGCGAGGAACAGCCCACTCGAGCTGGGTGCCGCTGGCGCCGAGGTCGCTGCGGATCGTCGGCAGCGCGACGTTCACCACCGTGATGTCGATCATGTCCATCAGCGCCGCGCCGATCATGACCACGGCGGCGAGCCAGCGGCGCGGATAGGCGGCCGCTCCGGCCGTCGCGGCGGGACAGGCCGCCGCATCAGTCTGGTGAGCGGACATTCGTGCAGCTCCTTGCTCTGTCCCTTGGGTGCGCCGTGCCCCCGCACCGCCGCGTCCACTGGCCAGGCAAGTCACGGTGCCCGCCGGGGCACCACCGCGGTTTCGGCGATGACCACAGGACGCCCATCCAACCGCGGGCCGGCTTCAGATCGGATTCATCCCGTTGACGCGCTAGAACCGGGCCCGGCGGCGGACCCGGTGGTTGCTGACGTTGACCTGGTTGGCGCAGCGGACGCTGCAGAACCGGCGGGTGCCATTGCGCGAGGTGTCGACGAACGCGGTGCCGCAGCCCTTCCGCTGGCAGCGGCCGAGCCGGCTGCCCCAGCCCTCGGCGATGAGGTAGGCGAGTCCGGCCGCGGTGAACGCCTTGACCCGGGCCGCGAGGTCGCCGGCCAGCGGCCGGTAGTGCAGGTGGTAGGGCAGCCCGTCGTGCGAGAGCAGGCGGGGACGGCAGTCCGACTCGACCAGGAGGTCGTTCACCAGCTCGGCGCGTTCCGCCTCGGGCCGGGGCTCGAACACGGACCGCAGCCGTGCGGTCCAGTCCCGCAGGTCCGCCAGCTCGGCTTCGGTCGGCACCGGCTCCTCCACGTCGAACCCGGCCAGCAGGGCCCCGGCCGCCGCCACGTCGGTCATCGGGTCGTTCACCAGGGCGGCGGCAATGTGCGCGCCGGACGACGTGTAAGTGTTGAACTGCACAAGGGCATTACATCATGCTGGTCCGGTGGATGAACGGGCGACCGGGACGAAGGTGCGGCCGGGCGGTGTCGGGGCCGGCCTGATCGCCGTGTGCCTATGGGGGCTCGCCCCGGTCGCCACCCGCTCGCTGGTGTCCGAGCTGGCCCCGCTGCCGCTGCTGACCCTGCGCCAGCTGCTGGCGGCCGGCGTGCTGCTGCCGTGGGCCGTTCCGGCCCTGCGCCGGATCGACGCGCGCGACCTGCCGCGGTTGATCGCCGCTGGCCTGCTCGGCATGGTCGGGTACAACCTGCCGGTGACGGTCGGGCTGCAGTGGCTCCCGGCGTCCTCGGCCGGCCTGCTGCTGGCCACCGAACCGGTCTGGGTCCTGGTCATCGGCCTGGTTTTTCTCGCCGAACGGGCGGGCCTTCGCATCGTGCTCGGCACCGGAGTCGCCCTGGCCGGGGTCGCGGTGATCGCCGGGCCGTCCGCGCTGTCGCCGGGCAGCGGGTCCCGGGTGGCGGCCGGGGCGGCGCTCGTGCTGCTGGCCACGCTGGCGTTCGGCGGGTACACGGTCGTGCTGCGCCCGCTGAGCGAGAAGTACGGCCCGGTGTCGGCCACGGCCGCCTCGAGCGTGGCCGGGGCACTGCCGTACCTGGCGCTGGTGGGTACCGTCTGGCCGCCGCGGCTGTCCCAGCCCGCCTGGGGCGAGATGCTGTTCCTCGCCCTTGGCAGCACGGTCGCCGGGATGCTGCTGTGGAATCGCGCGGTCGTCCGCAGCGGCAGCACGAGGATCAGCCGGCTGCTGTACCTGGAGCCGGTGGTCAGCGTGCTGGGCGCGATGGTCTTCCTCGG
>DAIOWL010000530.1:0-2795 GCA_036758545.1 Streptosporangiaceae bacterium
GCCAGCCGCGCGGTCACCTCACCGGCGTCGAACGTGTCGTCCAGCTCGGCCTGGTGCTCGTTGAAGGCCCAGATCCCGCCGGAGTCTTCCGGCGGCGCCGCCCGTCGCCCGCCGGTGCAGCGCGGGTATGCGATCCCCGGCTCGGCTGGTGCGATCTTCTCCACCACGATGTCGTGCCGCCAGTCGTCACCGAAATCGTAGGCATACACGACCTTCGCTTTCTCGGCCGCGGCCACCTGGGCCAGGGCGGCGGTGGTCTCGTCATTCCGCTCCGCCCAGTCGTCATCGTCGTCCGGTGCGCCGAACTCACCGCAGACCGTCTCGAACACGTGCAGGTGGTAGCCATGCCAATCGAAGGCGACCTGCATGACCTCGTGCACTAGGTCCAGCCGCATGGCGCTGGGGATCTCGATCCGCCGCCAGACCGGCGGCTTGGAGCCATGCAGGCTCACCTTCACGCGGTGCACGGTGGTCGCGGCCTGCTTCGGCAAGCGCGGCAGCTTCTCGATGGCCACGCGTTTACCGCCGACGAACGTCTGCTGACCGAGCCGGTCCAGCATCTGCTGCATCAGGACATCGCCCGCTTTTGCTTCGAACTGCAACAGCATCCGGGCGAGTTCATCGGCCGATGGCGTCGGCTTCTCCGGCATACCCGCCATTGTTCCAGGAATTGAGCAGATCGTGTGTCTCATCTAGCCAGCCTGCCCGGCCTCGCTTAAGGCCGCCGCCGGGTTAGCAGCGCAGTCCGCGGGTCAGGTCGGCCGGGTCAATGCTCACGGCGAAGGGTGGACGATTGATCAGCTCCCCGACGGAACCTTCCGGTGGACCACCCCGGCCGGGCGCGGCTACGACACCGAACCCACCCGCTACCCATCTAAGCGAGCCGCGAACTCGGTCGCGACCAGCGGCGGCAGGTCGCCTGTGGAGGCGGGAGTCAGGGCTTCCACGCTCGGTCCTGTTGCTCCAGGTCCGCGCGCAGCGCGGCCTTGGCCCGCGCAGTGTGGCTTTTCACCGCGCCGCAGCTAATGCCCATCGCCGCCGCGACCTCGGCTTCGGAGAAGTCCGCGTAGTACCGCAGCACGATCGCCTCCCGCTGCCGGCCGGGCAGCCTGCGCAGCGCCGCGACCACCGCGGACCGCTCCAGCCGCACCAGCGCGCCGTACTCGGCGCTGGGGTTGTCGGGCGGCGGGTTCGGCGGGTACTTGTCCACCACGGCCCGGTGCCGCAGCACCGACCGGGACCGGTTCAGTACCGTGTGCCGCAGGTAGGCCAGCGCGCTCTCCGCGTCCCGCAGCCGCTGCCAGCTGTCATGCGTCGCCACGAACGAGTCCTGCACGACATCTTCCGCGGTGGGGACGTCCCGCACCAGCAGCACCGCCAGGCGTACGAGCGCCCGGTAATGCAGCGAATACAGTTCGGTGATAGCCCAGTCCGCGCTTCGCCCCTTGCGTGCCGCGCCAGGCGCCATGAACTCGGCGGGCACAATGGCATCACTTGCTACCGGGGTAGAGGTCACATCGGCTGGGCGCGCGGTGCGGGTGTACTTCATGATGCTTATTTCTGAGCGCGCTTCTCGAGTGGAACAGGCAATCTTCACCTGCCTGCCTCAGTGTTTCCTGAAGATTAACTGAAGGCCAGCTCTTTTCTACTGGCCGGTAACGAGCTAGGCAGGCGCGGACGCAAGTACTGCCCTACCGGGGTGTGGATCATCGACGGGGCATGGCCTACCCGTGGCGCGGCGTTTATCGACGCAGCCTGTTTCTTGATCCGGGCGATGGCGGCCGGTCATAGTGCCAGCCAGGCCGAGGCGCTGGTTGCCGGGTGCCCAAGCTGCCAGGCAGCCCCGGCCGCCGCCATCGACGTCTTCGCCGTGGCTAGCGCCCGGCTCTACGACGAGATCGCCCGCAATGATCCTCAGCCTTTCAAGCAATGCCTGGCTTCGGTGACCCGCGCCTGGGCCCGCCATCGCTATGGGCGGCCGCGTTCGTAGTTCCCTCAGGCCGCGGCCCGTTCGGCGAGCAGGTCGCGCACCGTGCGCGGCTTGCGGCCGAGGAGGTCGCCGAGCAGCGGGTCGACGCCGGCGAAGCGTCCTTCGCGGGCGGCCAGGAAGGTCCCGAGCAGGAGCCGCGCCATGGGCTCCGGGGTGCCGTGCGCCACCAGCCCGGCCACCCACGCGTCGTCGTCTACGACGACGCGGCCGGCACGGGCGTCGTGTTCACCCTCATCGACCAGGCCGAGGACGAGCGCGACGACACGCTCGCGGACACGGCGTGGGAATCGGTCTGCGCGGCCATCCTTACCGACCCGACCGCCCCCATCGCGGGCTCGGCGGCCGCGGCCGTGACCTTGCGCGCCGCGCTCCCCGACCTCACGGCGCTCACCGCCGCCGAGCGCGCCCTGCTCGGCGACTGGCTCGACCGCATAGCCGAATGAAGGTCCGGTCAGACGGTCAGGAGCGCTTGTGTCGGTGACAGGCGTGCGGCGCGGATGGCGGGCAGCAGCCCGGCCAGGGCGCCGATGATGACGGCCGCGGCGAGGCCACCGGCCCAGGCCCGGGCCGGGATGACCACGGCCTCGCCGTGGCCGCGGGCGTAGGCGGCGGTCGCGACCACGCCGATGGCGACTCCGGCGGTGCCGCCGGCCAGGGACAGCAGGATCGCCTCGGCCAGGAACTGGGCCCGGATCTGGCCGCGGGTGGCGCCCAGCGCCCGGCGCAGCCCGATCTCGGAACGGCGCTCCAGCACCGAGATGACCATGATGTTGGCCACCCCGATCGCGCCGACCAGCAGCGCGAC
>DAIOWL010000530.1:2895-5327 GCA_036758545.1 Streptosporangiaceae bacterium
GCACCGAGATGACCATGATGTTGGCCACCCCGATCGCGCCGACCAGCAGCGCGACGGCGCCGAGCCCGAGGAACAGGGAGTCGAGCGCGCCCTTGGCGTCGGCCCGGGCGGTGAGCACGTCCGAGGGCCGGGAGACGCTGACCTGGCTGGGGTTTTCCGGGTTGGCCTGCGCACCGAGCACGTCGTCGACGGCGATGACGGCGGCCTGGGTATCGACGGTGCGGACGTAGATCTGAGACGGGTGGCCGTCGAAGTGCAGGTACTTCCGCGCGGCCGGGAAGCCGACCAGGACCGCCGAGTCGATCTCCGGCGCATAGGCGGCCGGTCCGAGGATGCCGTTCAGGTAGAACCACTGGCCGCCGCCCTGGCCGTCGACCCAGATCCGCATCTCGGGCCGGATCCGGTCGATGCCCATCAGCCGCGCGGCGGCGGCGCCGAGCACGGCGACCGGTTCGCGGGCGGTGGCGGCATCGAGGAATCGGCCCTGGACGAGGCTGGTGCCGGCCACCGCGGGCAGTCCGAGGGTGGCGGCGTCCACGCTGAGGGCGTTGGTCTCGATCGCCGGGATATAGGGGGACTTGTAGACACTGGTGTTGCTGACGGTGCCGGTGTCCTGCACCGCGGTGACCCTGGGTAGCCGGGTGATCATGCCTGGTGCCGCCATGGGCAGCTCGGCGGTGGCGCCGGAGAAGGTCTGCCCGTTGGTTACGGTCAGCAGGTTGGTGCCTAGGCGGCTGATCTCGGCGAGCAGGGTGGCCTGGGAGGAGGCGGCCAGGCCGAGGACGGCGACGATCGCCGCGACGCCGATCGCGATGCCCAGCGCCGACAGCCCGGCGCGGAGCTTGCGGGTCCGCAGCCCGATGCTGGCGAGGGCGGCCAGGTCACCGGGGCGCAGCCGGGCCGCAGCCGGGACGGCCGGCCGCCCGGAGGTGGTGGTCATGACCGTCCTTCCTGCGCGGCGGCGGCGGCGCTGGTGTCAGCGGTGATGCGCCCGTCGAGCATCTCGATGCGCCGCCGCGTCCGGGCGGCGACCGCGTGGTCGTGGGTGATGACGATGATCGTCGTCCCATGCTGGTTGAGGTCTTCCAGCAGGGCCAGGATCGAGGCCCCGGTGGCCGAGTCCAGGTTCCCGGTCGGCTCGTCGGCCAGCAGCACCGGAGGGCGGCCGGCGATGGCCCGGGCGATCGCGACCCGCTGCCGCTCACCCCCCGACAGCTGGGTCGGCCGGGCCCTGGACCGGTGGCCCAGCCCGACGGCGGCCAGGGCGAAGGCGGCCAGCCGCCGCCGCTCGGCCCGGCGGACCCCGGCGTACAGCAGCCCGTCGGCCACGTTGCCCAGCACGCTCTGGTGCTCGGCCAGGAAGAACTGCTGGAACACGAACCCGATCCGGGACGCCCGCAGCGCCGCCAGCTCCCGGTCCCGCATCCGGGCCACGTCGATCCCGGTGATGCGCACCGTCCCGGCCGTCGGCTTGTCCAGGGTGCCCATCAGGTGCAGCAGCGTGGACTTGCCCGACCCCGACGGGCCGACCACCGCCACCAGCTCCCCGGCGGCCACGGCCAGGCTGGCCTGGTCCAGCGCCCGCACCGGCGGCGACCCGGGATACACCTTCGATACCCCGTCCAGCTCCAGCACCTTGCCCCCGACGGTCACTACGGCGCCACCACGACGCGCTGCCCGGGGGTGAGCGCCCCGGCCACCTGCACCAGCCCGGAGGCGTCATCGAAGATCCCGGGCGTCACCGGCACCCAGCGCCGCGCGTTCCCCCGGCCGGCGACCTCCACGACATACCGCCCCGTCGACCGGGCCACCAGCGCCGTCACCGGCACCACCAGCACGCCACGCGCGGTGCCGGTGGTGATGTTCACCGTCACCGGGGCCTGGTCCAGGGTCCCCGCCGCCCGCGGATCGGTCAGCTTCACCTGCACCGGGATCGTCGTGACCGGGTTTCCCCCCGACCCGGATGTGGTCGCCACCGTGCCCACCGAGGACACCGCGCCCAGCGTTGTCGTCCCGTCGGGCAGCGTGACGGTCACCGCGTCCCCGGCTTTTACCTCGCCTTGCCGGGAGACGTCCAGCGGGACCGTCACGACGTGGCTGTCCGACGTCGCCGCCAGCACTGGGCCGTTCGCCGGACCGCCCAGGCTCCCGGTCACCTGACTGACCCGCAGCGCCTGCGGCTCGAACACCACCGACCCAAGCGGCAGCCATCCCGACGGGGAGGAAACCCCCAGCGCCGACTGCAGCTTTTCCACCCCGGCTACCGTCTCCCAGGAGTAGTAATCCCAGCCCAGCGCGGAGATGTCCACGCTGTCCGCGTCCCCCAGGGCCACCAGGTCATGGTTCAGCTGGGACACGTCCTCGCCGGTCACCCCCTCGTCCAGGGGGCGCCAGTCCGGGACGCTGCCATACAGCAGGACCACGGGGGTTTC
>DAIOWL010000531.1:0-5319 GCA_036758545.1 Streptosporangiaceae bacterium
TAGCTCAGGCCGGACTTCAGGAACTGGGCGGCGATGGCGATGGCGAGGATGCCGACGGCGGCGTGGCAGGAACGTGAGAAGCGCCGCGGTGTATCAGCCGGGCCGGTTGCGGCTCTGTCCTGGCACATGGGGCCGGTCCGGCCGGGGTGCTTAAGGGGAAACGCGATGAGTGTCTTGCGGGGATCGCGGCGGCTGGTCCGGGTGGGCGGCTGCGCCGCGCTGGCCCTCGGCATGGCGGGGGCGGTGTCGGCGGATGCGGTGTCGGCGCCGCCCAGGCCCGGGTCACCGCGATCCTGGTCACGTCCCATGTGACGGCGGGCTGGGGCTACAACGCGCAGGGTCAGCTGGGTGACGGGACCACGACCAGCAGATCGCTGTTCGGCGACATCAGGGTCGGCAGTGACGTGGTGCAGGTGGCGGCCGGGAGCGGCCATGGCCTGGCCCTGCGATCCGACGGTACCGTCTGGACCTGGGGATTCAACGGCTCGGGCGAGCTAGGCGACGGCACCAGGACCAGCCGGAGCACACCGGTTCAGGTGACGGGCCTGACCGGGGTCACTCAGGTGGCGGCCAGCGGTGCCTTCAGCCTGGCCCTGCGGTCCGACGGCACGGTGTGGGCCTGGGGCGACAACCGGGCCGGCCAGCTGGGCCGCGGGACAACCAGCAATCACGAGGTCACGCCCGCCCGGGTGACCGGGCTGGCCGGCGTCACCAAGATCTCGGCCGGCGATGATTTCGCCCTGGCGCTGGGCTCGGACGGCACGGTGTCGGCCTGGGGCGACAACCGGCGGGGCCAGCTCGGCAACGGCACCGCGGCCAGCAGCGCGGTGCCGGTCAAGGTGGCGGGCTTGTCCCAGGTGACCGGGATATCGGCTGGCTACGACGCGTCGATGGCGACCCGGACCAACGGCATCTCCGCGATCACCTCGGTGTGGACCTGGGGAGGCAACGACGTCGGCCAGCTCGGCGACGGCACGCTGACCAGCCACTCCACCCCCGAGCGGGTGACCGGGCTCCCGGTGTACATCGCCGGCATCTCCGCCGGCGGCGGGTTCGCCGCGCGCCTGGGCGACGGGGTCTCCGCCACCGGCGGGTTCGCCACGGTCCTGGGCGCCGACGGCACGGTATGGGCCTGGGGTGACGACAGCGCCGGCCAGCTGGGCAACGCGCGGTCCAGCATCCCGGTGACCCGGCCGGTGAACACGATTGGCGCGGGCAGCGGGATCACTCAGCTCTCCGCCGGAGACTTCCACGTGCTCGCGCTGAAGTCGAACGGCACCGCACTGGCCTGGGGCTCCAACGGGTCCGGCCAGCTCGGCAACGGCTTCACAACCGACCCCGCCGGCCCGGCACAGGTCGCCGGCCTGGCTAACGCCACGCAGGTGGCCGCGGGCGGGCGGTTCAGCCTCGCGGTCCACACCGTGCTGGGCCACGTGGGGTCATAGCCGCGCGGCGCTGGCCCGGCTGCCTGGTGGCGGTCGTCCCGGTTGGCTGGCCGAGATCACAGGTGTCGCCTGGGCTGGGGCTGGGGAGGATGGCGGTCATGAGCCCTATTTCGCGGGGATTCCGCCGCAGGCGCCAGGACCCGGCGAGCAGCGCGGACCGGGTTCCGCCGGGCCAGTACCTGACCAAGGACTTCCCGGTCCTGTCCGCGGGGCCGACGCCGCACACGGCCCTGGATCGCTGGAGCTTCTCCATCGGCCGCGGCGGGCAGCAGAAGACGTGGAGCTGGTCGGAGTTCCGCGCCCTGCCGAGCCAGGACGTGACGGTCGATATCCACTGCGTGACGAGGTGGTCCAAGCTGGACACGGCCTGGCAGGGCGTGTCGGTGGACACGCTGCTGGACCTGGCCGGGCATGACGGCCCGTTCGCGATGGCCCACTGCGACGGGGGCTATACGACCAACCTGCCGGTGGAGGACCTGACCGGCGGCAAGGCGTGGGTGGCCTACGCCTACGACGGTCAGCCGCTGCCGCCTGAGCATGGCGGGCCGGCGCGGCTGCTCGTCCCGCACCTGTACTTCTGGAAGAGCGCCAAGTGGGTGCGCAGCCTGGAACTGCGCGATACCAACGACCCGGGCTTCTGGGAGAACTACGGCTACCACATCTACGGAGACCCATGGCGGGAACAGCGCTACGCGGGCGACTGACCTGGCAGGTCGCCAAGGTTGCTGCGGTCGCCGCTGAGACCGCGTCGGTGCGGACGATCACGCTCGACGTGCCGGACTGGGCGGGCCACCGGGCCGGGCAGCACCTGGACATCCGGCTGACCGACGAGGACGGCTATGTGGCCGAGCGGTCCTACTCGATCGCGTCGGCACCCGGCGAGCCGGTCGCGATCACCGTGGAGCGGCTCGATGACGGCGAGGTCTCGCCGTACCTCACCGACGAGCTGCGGGCCGGGGACGACCTGGAGCTGCGCGGGCCGATCGGCGGCTACTTCGTCTGGGAGCCCGGGGACGGCGGGCCGCTGCTGCTGCTGGCCGGCGGGTCGGGGATCGTGCCGCTGCGGTCGATCCTGCGGCACCGCGAGCGCACCGGCAGCACGGTTCCGGTCCGGCTGCTGTATTCATCCCGGACGCTGGACGACGTGATCTACCGGGCCGAGTTCGACATGGCCGCGAGCGGCGTCGAGGTCGTCCATACGCTGACCCGTCACCAGCCGCCGGGCTGGGCCGGGTACGCGCGGCGGGTGGACGCGGCCCTGCTCGCCGAGGTGGCCTGGCCGGCCGCTGGTACGCCGCTGGCCTACGTCTGCGGGCCGACCAGCTTCGTCGAGGCGGCGTCGCAGGCCCTGGTCCAGGGCGGCTACCCGCCGCAGCGGGTGAAGACCGAGCGGTTCGGCGCCACGGGAGGAACCTGATGGAAGCAGTCGACGGCAACGCCATCGGCGGCCTGCTGCTCGAGGTCTTCGGTCACGAGATGACCGATGCCCCTAGCGTCTGTGTAAGCTGCGGCGACGCCCGCCCCGTCGCCGAGCTTGTGGTCTACCTGCGAGGGCCCGGCACGGTCGTCCGCTGCCGGTCGTGCGGCAGCGTGCTGATGGTCTTCGTCACGATTCACGACCGGACCTGCGTGGACCTCATGGGCCTCGCCGCCCTCGGCTAGCATGAGCGAGCCGCCGACGCTGTACGAGTGGGTCAGGGGCCGCCCGGCGATCGCCCGCCTGATCGACGCCTTCTACGACCGGGTCGAGGGGGATGACCTGCTCAGCCCGCTGTTTCCTGGCGGGGTCAGCGCGGAGCACCGCGAGCACGTGACGACCTGGTGGTGCGAGGTGCTCGGCGGCCCGGCCGGCTACACCCAGCGGCTCGGCGGGTACCCGGCCATGCTGGCGCACCACCGCGACCTGGGCATCACCCCCGGGCAGCGGTTCCGGTTCGCGTCGCTGATGAGCCTGGCCGCCGACGACGCGGACCTGCCCGGCGACCCGGAGTTCCGCGCCGCGTTCGTCAGCTACCTCGAGTGGGGGACGCGGCTGGCCATGCACAACTCCCAGCCCGGCGCGGACATCGTGCAGCAGGCGCCCGTGCCCCGCTGGGGCTGGGGCGTAGCACCGCCCTACCAGCCCTGACGGTAATTCCTGCTTCTCCGCTGCCCGTGGTGCGATGGTGCTGGCCGCGCACCTACGGGCACTGGCCCGGATCGACGGCGAGGTGCGGCTAGAGGTGGCCGGCCCGGTCACGCAGCGGTCGGTCCTCGACGCGCTTGAGGCCCGCCACCCGGTCCTGTGCGGGACCATCCGCGGGCACGACGGCGGGCCGCGGCGGGCGTTCATCCGGTTCTTCGCCTGCGAGCTCGACCTGTCCCACGAGCCTCCCGACGCCCCGCTGCCGGCTCCCGTCGCCGCCGGGACGGAGCCCTACCTGATCGTCGGAGCGATGGCGGGCGGCTAAGGCAGGCCTGTTCACCAGCCGCTCACCGCACCGGGCCGCGGCCGCGTCGGCGCCGCCATCACGGCCTCACCGCACTCAGCCTGTCTTTGACGGCAACCGTGGGCTAGCCATCCCGCTGACCGATCACTGCGGCCCGCCGCAGCACTGGGGGGCCTGCCCGGCCGGGGCATCGTCGAGCTCGGCCTGGACGGCGTCCCAGCGCTGTTCGCCGTCCTGGCCCCAGAAGGTGGCGCTGTCGGCCAGGACGGTGTAGATCTCCCACCGTTCGCCGCCGGGGGCGCCGGTGACCCAGAACTTGTCCTGCCGGGCGTAGCAGCAGGTGGTGTCGCGCTCGTCGACGGCGGCCAGGCCCGCCTGGGCGAGCCGGGCCTGCTCGGCGTCGACCGTGTCGGCGTCGGCGACCTCGACGCCGAGGTGGTTCAGGGTGCCGCCCTGGCCGGGGTTCTCCAGCAGGACGAGCTTGAGCGGCGGCTCGGCGATGGCGAAGTTGGCGTAGCCGGGCTTGCGCTTGGCGGGCTCGGTGCCGAACAGGGCGGTGTAGAAGCTGACGGCCTCGTCGATGTCGTTGACGTTCAGCGCGAGCTGCACCCGGGACATGGCAACCTCCGAAGATATTGACGTCTGTCTATCTCTTATCCGTGCCGACCTTGCCACATGCATCGACATCTGTCAATATAGATCTGTGTCGATTCCCTTGACGGTGATCAGCCCGGCCGAGTCGGCAGGGTGCTGTGCCCCGCTGACCGCGCAGCCGCTGAGCATGGAGCAGGCCGGGCAGGTGGCGCCGCTGCTGAAGGCGCTGGCCGACCCGGTCCGGCTGCGGCTGCTGTCGCTGGTCGCCTCGCATGAGGGCGGGGAGGCGTGCATCTGCGACCTGAACGAGGCGTTCGACCTGTCCCAGCCGACGATCAGCCATCACATGAAGGTGCTGCACGAGGCCGGGCTGGTCGACCGGGACAAGCGCGGCGTGTGGGTGTACTACCGGGTCCGCCCGCAGGCGCTGGCCGGGCTGGCCGCGCTGATCGGCTGCCCCGTGCCGTAGCCGCGCCGAGCCCCGGCCGCCCGGCCGGGCTTTCCCTGCGCGCGTTCATCGTTTATCGTCGATGAACGATGAATGATGTGCAGCCGCTGGACCGGCAGACCGCGGACACGTACGCGGCCTGGTTCCGGGCGCTGGCCGACGGCACCCGGGTGCAGATCGTCTCGCTGCTGGCCCGGGCCGGGCGGCCGCTGACCGTCAGGGAGATCGTCGCGGCGGTGCCGGTGGGCCAGTCGACGGTGTCGGAGCACCTGCGGCAGCTCGCCGCGGTCCGGTTCGTGCTGGCCGAGGACCGCGGGACCTCCCGGCTGTACCGGATCAACGACGCCTGCGTGACCTGCTTCCCCACCGCCGCCGACCTGGTGATGGGCAAGCCCTCACCCGT
>DAIOWL010000532.1:0-226 GCA_036758545.1 Streptosporangiaceae bacterium
GGCAGGACCCGCGCGCAACGCAGGCCGCGACCGGCCCTCATGGCAGGCCCGCGGCCGCGACGGCGACCGCGGCCGCGACGGCGCTGGGGGTGGCGACCGCGCCCGGGGCAGCGAAAGGGGCCGGAGCACCGGCCGTGAGCGTCCAGCCGGCGGGTACCCCAGGAACGGTGACCGCGCCCGGGGCAGCGAGCGCACCTGGGCCGGGCGGGATGAAGCTCCGGCCAGG
>DAIOWL010000532.1:236-2763 GCA_036758545.1 Streptosporangiaceae bacterium
GAACGGCTGAGCATGCGCGCGACTTGGGCGGCTGGCGGCCGCCACGTGACCGCACGGCAGGACCCGCGCGCGATGCAGGCCGCGACCGGCCCTCATGGCCGGCCCGCGGCCGCGACGGCGATCGTAGCCGCGACGGCGCCCGGGGTGGCGACCGCAGTTCGGGCAGCGAGCGCGGCCGGAGCCCCGGCCGTGAGCGCCCAGGCGGTGGATACCCCAGGAGCGGTGACCGTGCCCGTGGCAGCGAGCGTACCTGGGCCGGGCGGGACGAGACTTCGGCCAGGCCGCCCCGCGAGAGCGGGCCGCAGCTTCCGGACTCGGTCACTCCCGAGCAACTCGATCCCGAGGCACGGTCCCAGCTCAATAGCCTGCCGAACGACCTAGCCGACATCGTGGCCCGGTACCTCGTAGCCGCCGACCTGGCCGACGACCCCGAGCAGGGCTACGCCTATGCGCAGGTCGCCAAGCGCCTGGCAGCGCGGGTCGGCGTGGTCCGGGAGGCCTGCGGGATCGTCGCTTACCGCACCGGGCGCTGGGCCGAGGCGCTGTCGGAGCTCCGCGCTGCGCGGCGAATGACCGGGCGTGACGACTATCTGCCGATCATGGCCGATTGCGAGCGGGCCCTCGGTCGGCTGGACCGAGCGCTGGCGCTGGTGCGGGAGGGCAGCACCGCGGACCTCGACCGCGCCGCGCAGATCGAGCTGCGGATCGTCGAGTCCGGCATCCGCCGGGACCAGGGGCTGCCTGACGCCGCCGTTCTGGCTCTGCAGGTGCCCGAGCTGACCCGCGGCCGACTGCGACCCTGGTCGGCGCGGCTGTTCTACGCTTACGCGGACGCCCTGCTGGCCGCCGGGCGCGCGGACGAGGCGCGGGACGCATTCTCCCGGGCCGTCCAAGCCGACCCCGATGGCGAGACCGACGCGGCCGACCGCCTCGACCAGCTCGACGGCATTGAATTCGACGATCTCGAAGATAACGATCTCGAAGATGACGACCTCGACCTAGATGCCGGCGACCTCCACGACATCGACGACGAAGCCGGCAAGCCTGAGGAAGGCGGGCTTGACGACGACGCGGAAGGTGCTGACCTCGACGAGCGCGACCTCGACGAGGAACACGCGGACGCAGAACACGCCGACGAAGAGGACCCGACCGCTTCCCACCCCGGCTGAGCACACCCCTCAGGGAGGGAAACGGACATCATTCACTTCGGCACCGCCGTGCTGAGCCGGTCGATGTGGAAGCCGCAGTTATGCAGCTCTAGCACGCTGCTGTTCAGCTAATGGGCGGCAGCCGGGCGGCACGTTCGAGAAAAAACCGGACTCAGGTCACGCCGGCACCATCAGCATCGCCGTCCGTGCGTGCCAGACCCGATGGAACGCCATGAAACCCCGGATCCAGTGCGTTCTGACGCAGTGGATCCCCGGTTTCACTGCGTCAGGCTGGCGTCCGACTGGCGTCGGGCCGCACGCCGAGATGATGCCAGAGTGGCCACAGCGCCTTCTGCGCCGCGCTAGACCTTCTGCGCCCGCGCTCCGCCGCCTGCCGCTCACGGTCGACCGTCGTCGAGCTCCTACGACGTTAACGCGCCATGCACGCCATTCGCACCGGCCTTGTCGAGCCCCTTGTCCAGCCACTGCATGATGCCTTCCACGTTGCCGCGGACGCTGCTGACCCGCTCGAACCTCTCCGCTAGGGCCGGGTCGGCATCCGGGCTGGTCGCTGCGTACCGGTCCAGGGTGCGGTCCCGCACCATGGCGACCGCGTGGTCGAGGTCCAGGCCCGCCGCGTGTGCCCGCCGGGTCTCCTCCACCCAGACGTTGATCTCCTCGGCCGAACGGTCCAGCGTCTCGCTGACCTGGTCGACCGGCCCGTAGTGGCTGAACATCAGCCGGTCCGGGCGGAGCTCGGCGAACTTGCGTATCGAGGCCAAGGCCGCCCCCAGGTCGAAGTCGGGCGGCGGCGTGGCCGGCCTGACATCGCCGGTTTCCGGCATGTATACCCCGGCCGCGTCGCCGACGTACAGGTCCCCGGTGTCAGAGTCGACCAAGCCGACGTGATGCTTGGCGTGGCCGGGGGAGTAGTAGCTGTCGAGGCGCCGACCGCCGCCGAGATCCACGGTGCCGGTGTCGTCCAGGGCCACGATGCGCTCGGCGGGAACCGGGGCCAGCACGCCGAAGAGCCGCTCGAGCGCCCTGCCGTAGACCAGCCGGGCCCCGGCCATGAGCTTGCTCGGATCGGCGAGGTGCCGTGCACCCCGCTGGTGCACGACGATCTGGGCCGCCGGGAACATCGCGGCGATGTCGCCCGCGCCGCCCGCGTGGTCGAGGTGGATATGCGTGACCACGACGGTGGCGAGGTCGGCGGGACCGATACCGAGCGCGGTCAGGGCGTCACGGACCACCGGCGCGGACGGCGCGGTCCCGGTCTCCACCAGGCACGGCCGGTCGCCCCTGATCAGGTAGCCGGCCGTGATCCCTTCGTAGCCCGCCATCCGGGTGTCGATCTGGAACACCTCGTGCCCGAGTGG